>CABQCN010000011.1 GCA_902462635.1 uncultured Oscillospiraceae bacterium | reverse complement strand
TGATTCATAGGTCATATCCCTCCTGTTGCAAATACTTTTTGAGCTTTCCGCGTGTCCGGCTCAGAATTACCGTGACGTTGTTTTCCGTCAGCCCGTAACGTTTCGCGATTTCCGCAATCGGTTCCGTGTAAAAATACCTTCTCACAAATACGTTGCAGTCCTTCTCCGTTAACCGGCGCACAAATCGATTGATGCTTTGCGCAAGTTCTTTTTCCTGATACGCTGTTTCTACGTCGGACCGTCCTAAAGCGCATTCGTGCAATTCCTCCAGCACTACGGCAATTTCTCCGCCGCCGCGCTTCGCTGCCGTTCTGGATTTAAATTTGTTGAAGGATAAATTCCGCGTGATTTTCGCCAGAAACATCCGCAGACACCGCGGACGTTGCGGGGGAATCGCATTCCATGCCCGGATCCATGTATCGTTGACACATTCTTCCGCATCTTCGTTATTTTGTAAAATGTTATTTGCGACCGCATAACAATACCCGCCGTATTTTCCGCTTGTCTCCCGGATCGCAGTTTCGTCTCTTTGCCAGTAGAGCGCTACAATTTGGCCATCGTCCACGGGTTCCGCCTCCTTTCGTATATATAGGACAACAAATATCCGCAAACCTTACGGGTACGATACATATTATTTTACCAAGATTTATTTTCACGGCAGATATTTTTATTACGAAGATTGGGCAAGCCGGGCGGCAGACGGCGAAGAACAAAAAGGATCGGCTCCAAAGCCTATTTGCCTGCCGCATTTTGTTTTTTCGTTCTGTAGCACAGCAAATTCAAGAGAAACAAAATGATCAGGTTGACATAGGACGTTGCCACTTCAAAAACCGCTGTCGTACCGAGCGTAAAGTAAGACTGGATAAAGGCGCCGAGAAAAATACAATAGAATATATTGAGCGCAATACAAAGGTTTTTCTTTTTGCGGTTGGCTTCACAATATTTAAACAAGAGATATGCAATCAGAAACAGGAGGATCAGCGCTCCCGCGTTGCACGCGATGCGGTGCAGCATCAGTAACACGTTCGCGTCCCCCTGGCGGTACGGAATCAAGATGCCGCCGCAGAGAAGCGCGCATCCCATGCATGCGGCTATTTTGATTTGCGGCCGGACATCGGCGGAATAACGCGCGTATGTGAACAGTTCAAACAGCAGAAACGGAATTGTCAGAGCACCGTAGATCCATAAAAAAAGAACACCGTCATACCGCCATCCGATCCTCGACAGAGAAATATGAAGGATATCGAATTTTGCAGACAGGCATAAAAAATAGGGAAGGTAAAATGCTGTCAGATATATCGCCATGAATTTGATTCGTTTTCCCATGCAGCTTTCCCGCTCACGCTTCCTCTCTATTGTCCGATGGTGTTTCCGGATTAAACCGGATTGTGATCAGCAGGCGCCCGCTTTCATAGGCGCTCGTTATAGAGGCGCCCTGCTGCTGCGCCAGCGTTTTTGCAATAGACAGCCCCAGTCCCGTGGAACGCCGCGCCGTTTCCACCGTATAAAACCGGTCGAAGAGGCGCCCGGCCGTTACTTCGTCCAAACCGGGAGCAAGATTGGAAAAATACATACTGCCGTCTTCCTTCAACAAGATCTCCAGATCCCCGGCGCTGTATTTCACCGCATTTCCAATGATATTTTCCAGGATCCGGAAAAGCGCGTCTTTATTGAGCTGCCGGATCACCGGCGTCTGCGGTATCCGGATATCGGGTTCGATCTTCTTTTGTTTCAGTAGAACGTAAAATCCGGCGATGCACTCCTCGATTGCCTGATTCAAACAAACGCGTTCCATTTTGCGATGAAAATCATCGGAAGACGCTATAAAATAACGGAACAGCTCTTCGGAAAGAGTTCGAAGCGTTTCCGTCCGGTTGGAGATGATATCCAGATATTCCTGAACGCGCGGCGTTTTCTCCTCCCGCTCCAACAGCTCCAGATAACCGCAGATCGCGGTCAGCGGCGTACGCAGATCGTGGGAAACATTGGCGACGGCTTCCTTCAATTCGCGGTCGCCCTGTATACAGCGCAGCCGCTCACGCCGCAGGATTTTTAGCTGCCGGTCGATATCGGCCGCCAAACGGCGCATGTTTTGATCGCCGCAGGAAATGTCGATGCCGACGTTGGTATCTTCCTGCAGGCGCGCGCCGAATTCCAGACGGATCTCCTCCGCCGCCCGGCGGAGCCGGAATATTTTCAGCAGCAGGATACAGATCAATATCAGAAACAGGGCGCACAGCACGGCAAGAAAACAGGTCATGTCAAATTCCTTTATTTCAGGTCTTTTTTTCGGAAAACGCAGATTCCGGAAAAACCCGTAACGGCGATTACGCCGAGGGCATATAAGGGCAGGCGCCAAAGATTACGCACCTGCGCCGAGCCGATCTGTAGACTCTGGCCCGTCGGAAGCAGATCGACGACGAACTGCGCCGCCGCCCTTTGCGCCGGGGTCAGATAATTGGGATTCGGAACGGTCAGCGCGGACTCCGGAGACCCGATCTGATTGATATCGTAGATTACCTGATCGATGAACGCCGGTTCGTTAATTCTGGAAATCAGAAATAAAACGGTAAACATAACGAAAATCACACCGATTAAGCTGAGAATCGCAGTCGTCGTTTTATTTTGGATCATCATTCCCATCATTGTAAAAACGGCCGCATATGCTGCGATCGCCAGAATTCCGGCCAGGATCATCCGGAAAACGATCCATCCCTCCATACGGAACGTTCCTAGGAACGGCATCCCCGCCGCAAGCGCAGGAAGCCAATACGCAGCCAGCATGCAGATCCCCGCCGCGGCGCAGGTAATCAAATGACTCAGATAAATCGCGTTGCGGGAACAGCCGGAAACCAACTTGTTTCGGATCGTGCCATCGGAAAAATCCGAGCCGATGAACACGCTGCAAAAGGCCGCCATCAGCAGGCCGGCGATCGGAATATATCCGGTCAGCCCACAGGCCGAAAAGAAATACTGATCGAAACCGGCGGCTCCGCCGCTCCTCTTCATGCCTTCATAGATGCAAACCGCCAATACCGGCGCGTATCCGGCCATGACCGCAATGCAGATCCAGAAAATCTTTGTTTTCATCAGGCGGGTAAAATCGGCGCGTAATAATTTACTCATGACGGCTTCCTCCCATCAAATTAATATAATAACTTTCCAACGTTTCGTCATGCTCCGTTATTCTGCGGATTTCACAGCGTTCCTCCGCCAGCGATACCGTCAGATCCGTAACGTTCCAGCTGCCGTAAACATCCGCTTCCTGCTCGGAACGGATCGTGTATTCCAGCTGTTTCTGATCCAAAACGCGTGCCAGCGCTCTCGTATCGGAGACCTCCAGACGCATGCATTTCCGGCAGGACTGTTCCAGTTCCGCAGCGCTGATTTCTTTTACGATCCGGCCGTTGTCGATGAAACCGTAATGCGTGGCGAGCCTTGCCAGTTCATCCAGGATATGACTGGAGATCAATACCGTGATTCCGTGTTCGCGGTTTAATTTTAAAATCAGTTCCCGCATTTCTACGATTCCCTGCGGATCCAGGCCGTTCACCGGCTCGTCGAGCACCAGAAAATCCGGATTTCCGGCCAGCGCCACGGCGATGCCCAGACGCTGCCGCATGCCAAGGGAAAAGTTTTTTGCTTTCTTCTTTCCCGTGTCCGGAATTCCCACCAGTTCCAATATTTCCCGGATGCCGTCATAATCGGGACGCCCCAGAATTTGATATTGCTGCCGCAGATTGTCTTCCGCCGTCAGATCCAGATAAACGGACGGCGTTTCGACAACCGCGCCCATCCGGCGGCGTGACCTGCGGATTTTCGGATCGGTATATTCCCGCCCGTAAAGCGTATAGCTGCCGGAAGAAGGCCGCTGCAGGCCGCAGATCAGGCGGATGAGCGTCGTCTTGCCGGCGCCGTTGCGCCCGACGAAGCCGTAAATCGAACCTTTCTCCACATGCATGGAAAGCCGGTCCAGCGCCTTGAAATTTTTATACTGTTTACACAAATTGTTTGTATTCAGGATATATTCCATCATCATACCTCCTTGCATTTGTTGGGGAAAGTATAATAGGAAGCAGTTAAGAAAGCGGTAAAGAAAACCGTCAAGAAATCGTAAAGATTCAAAGATCCCGCATTTTAAAGCCGATTCCCCAAACCGCTTCGATGAAATCCCCGGCGCAGGCGTCGCGCAGCTTCCGGCGCAAGTTGCTCACATGTACTTTCAAGGAGCTTTCCGTACAATCCGGCGTATCCAGGCTGATCAGCTCCAGAAGCTGCGATTTCGGCACGACCTGCGGCGCATTTTTCATCAGCTGTTTTAAAATCGCATATTCCGTACCGGTCAGGCGCAAGGGCGTATTCCCCACGGAAGCCGCACGGGCCGCCGGATCCAGGCGCAGCGCTCCATACGTATAAAGTTCCGCTTCTTTATGATCTTTGCGGTTTCGAAGCTGCACGGCGATCCGCGCCAGCAGCTCTTTTGTATCGAACGGTTTCGTAATATAATCCATTGCGCCGCTTTGCAGCACGGCGACTTTATCGCCGGTCCCGGCCTTAGCGCTGACGGCAATCACGGGAATTTCCCGGATCTTTGGCAGGATTTCTTCTCCGGAGAGCCCGGGAAGCATCAGATCCAACAGAATCAGGTCGGGACGCTCCCGCGCAAGCAACAGAAGCGCTTCCGTACCGGAATACGCGCGCGAGACCTGATAGCCTTCCTGCCGCAGCAGGCGTTCCAGCATGTCACCGATATAGGGGTCGTCATCAATCACTGCAATCTTTTTCATAATTCTGAATTATATAAAAATCGCCGCGGCAGGTCAATAAGAATTACAGGCTGCGCAGCCTGCCGGCATCCCGGATTATTTTTTCCCAAAAACAGGAGAATATCCGTTTTATTTTTAGCGTTGCATTTGTTGCGGAATTGTGCTATTTTAATTAGTAATTAGTAAAATAAAATATATGGAGGAATATGGTATGAACCGAACAAAGAAAAAAGATAAGGTCGCGTTAAACGGCATGCTGCTGCTGATCGCCGCCCTTCTTGCAATGACCCTTGCAGGCTGCTCCGGCGAAGACACCGAGGAGCAGACCTCCCCCGCGCCGACGGCCGCCCAAACCGCGACGCCGACAGCGAAAGCAACCGAACCGCCCACGCAGGCGCCGACGGAAGCGCCGACAAAAGCGCCGGTGGCGAAAACCGTGGAAATATCCGTGAAAGACCATGCTTCTCTGGTTGCGGTGTTCGGCTCGACGCAGATTGTGAGCACGGACGCCGGCGTTCCGATGAAATGTATCAAGCTGATGCAGGCGCAGGCGGATCTGGACGATGACGAGTTTTATAAATCCGGCGCCGCCATAACGCTGAATGCGTCGGAGGCCTGCAGCGCTACGGTATTCGTTACGCTGGCCTGCCCGGACGCCATTAACGGCGCCAGGGGATATTCCTTGCTGTACAGTGTGAATCAGGGTCCTGAAGACGCCAAACTGGATCCGGAAATCCTGGCGCTTGATAACGAAGCATCGGAACCGCTGCAAACCCTGCAGGAATTCGAATTTGAAATCGAGTTGGAGAAAGGTGAGAACAAATTGTATCTTTTCCAAAGCACCGCGAATAATTCCGGCGCCTGGCGGATCTCCGTTACGTCGCTGAGGCTGGAACTGAGCGCCGGCGATATCACGCTGCCGTAAAGGAAAAATAAACGCCCGGGCCGGACCATTGGACGGCATCCGGTTTACAAAGATATAGGAGGATCCGTTTATGAAACGATATGAAGGACCTTATTCGGCGCGAAACGGCGCATATGGAGGAGTCGACGACCTTGGACGCGTTCTGACGACAGACAATACCATCCCTTTGCCGCGCAAAAACAGATCGGTGGGTATGTTTTATTATCTGGCGCCTGGGAACCACGGCCTCAGGGGGCCGTATGACAATAATAAAATCGTGACGTCGCATCCGGAGGCGATCGAATCGGAAGAAGCGTGGATGGCGGCCGGCGGCGGGGAACGGCACGCGGACCATCATTTTGCGGAGCCGCTGTTCGGCTATTATACGATGAACGACGCCTGGGTCGTCCGCAAGCACGTGCAGATGCTCACGGACGCCGGCGTCGATTATCTCGTGTTCGATACGACGAACGCCGTAACCTATGACGGAACGGTGAAAATTCTGCTCGGGATACTGGACGAATTTTACAAACAAGGAATCACGAACGTACCGAAAGTCGCTTATTATACGAACGCGTTGTCGGGACGGACGATCAATCATATTTACCATAATATTTATCGAAAGTATCCCGAATATGGACATCTGTGGTTTTACTGGGACGGCAGGCCGCTCATCATCGGCCATCCGGACGATCCGGAACTGGAAGAAGAAGCAAAAGCCTTCTTCCGTATCAAAATCAGCTATTGGCCGACCAGCCGGAGAAGCAGCGACGATCAGTGGCCGTGGGTGGAGTTCGCAGGAATTTACACGCCCGACGCCGTTTACGGCGTGAACGGCCGCAAGGAAGTCGTCAGCGTATCGTCGGCGCAGCATTGCGATACCATATTCAGCGGCAGCGCCTGGTACGGGGAATCGAACCGCACCAAGAGCTACCGGCGGGACCTCGGCGCAAACGATCCCGCGGAGGATGCCGTGTTATGGGGATATAATTTCGCGGATCAATGGAACTGGGCGATCGAACAAGATCCCGAAACCATATTCGTAACGCAGTGGAACGAGTGGCTGGCGATGCGGATGGAACCTATGGGAGGGCATCCTATCGCATTTGTGGATCTGGCAGATCCAAACAACAGCCGCGATATCGAACCGATGCGCGGCGGATTCGGAGACAATTATTATATGCAGCTGTGCGAATTGATCCGCCGGTATAAAGGGGCGCCGCCGCGCGTGGATGTGGGCGGGAACGTAACGATTCAGATCGGCGGAACGTTCCGTCAATGGGACTCCGTCCCGGCGCAGTATCGCGATTATACGGGGGATACGGTTCCCAGAGATAAAGAAGGCTTCGGCGCGTATTATTACAAAGACGATTCCGGCCGCAACGATTTCGCGCTTCTGAAGGCGGCGCGGGATGAGAAAAATTTGTATTTTTATGCGCAGACAGTCGATCCGATCACGCAGCCGGACGGCGGCAGCTGGATGACGCTCTTTATAAACAGCGGCAATACGGAAAATAAAAACTGGCACGGCTTTGATTATGTCATAAACCGCATTGCTCCCGGCGAGACAGGCGCCGTAATTGAGGCGTGCAAAGGCGGATGGCACTGGCGCGCCATTGGAACGGCAGAGATGCGGATCGAAGAAAACGAAATGATGCTGCGCGTCCCGCGGGATCTCATCGGCGTGGAAGAAGGACTTTTAAACCTCCAGTTTAAATGGGCCGACAATTATACCGAAGGCGATATCTGGTCCTTTTACGAAAAAGGAGACGCCGCGCCCATCGGACGTCTTACCTATGTATTTCGCGAAATCGATTGATTGGCGAAGGGAGGTTCCGCCGGCTGCCGCAGGGCTTGCCGCATCCTGAAAGATAGAGTATAATCATAAAATTGCGGGATTTCAATAAACGCAATTGCCGGAATGGCATTGATCTATACCTGGAGAAGAAAGGGTGGTCGGCGGATGGCAGCCGTAACGTATGAGCTGATCAAAGTTTGCAAACAATCGGGCGCGAGGCTGGGGAGACTTCATACGCCTCATGGGGTCATAGAAACGCCCACTTTTATGCCGGTCGGAACACAGGCCTCCGTCAAAGGCATTTCGCCGGATGAGCTGCGGGCGTTGGATGCCGGAATCATATTATCGAACACATATCATCTATATCTCAGGCCCGGTCATGAACTCATCCGCGAGGCCGGCGGTTTGCACCGGTTCATGAACTGGGACAGAGCGATTTTGACCGACAGCGGCGGCTTCCAGGTTTTCTCCCTGAGTAAGCTGCGTAAAATAACGGAAGAGGGCGTGCATTTCCGCTCCCATATCGATGGCGCAAAGCACTTTTTGTCCCCCGAGAAAGTCATGGAGATCGAAAACGCGCTGGGCGCCGATATCATCATGGCGTTCGACGAATGCGCACCCTACCCGGCTAGTTACGAATATACGAAAAAATCGATGTACCTGACTTCCCGCTGGGCGGAGCGGTGCTTGAAAACACACGCGGACACGGAACGCCAGTCTCTGTTCGGCATCGTACAGGGGGGAATGTACGCGGACCTGCGAAAAATTTCTGCCCGCGACCTCGTTGCGATGGACTTTCCCGGCTACGGAATCGGCGGTCTGAGCGTGGGGGAACCTGCGGAGCTGATGTATGAAATGCTGGAGGAAACGGTTCCCCTGCTGCCGGAGCAGAAACCGAGATACCTGATGGGCGTGGGATCTCCGGATTATCTGATAGAAGGTGCGATCCGCGGAATCGATATGTTCGACTGCGTGCTGCCGACGCGGATCGGCAGGAACGGTACCGTGATGACGTCCAACGGAAGGGTGATCGTAAGGGATGCCAAATACAGCAGGGATTTCTCTCCTATAGACGAAGCGTGCGGCTGCCCGGCATGCAGAAATCATACCAAAGCATACGTCCGGCACCTATTAAAAGCCGGTGAAATGTACGGTTTGCGCTTGGCGACGATCCATAATCTTTATTTCCTGATAAACTTGATGAAATCGATCCGCTGTGCTATACTGGAGGACAGACTTCTTGATTTCAAGGAGAAATTTTACGCAAAATATTATAATATCGGAGGCTCTAAATGAAAATCAATGCGAAAAAAATCTTATCTTTTGTGACGCTGGTCGCGGTGCTGCTGATGACATTTTCGATGGCGGTATTCGCGGCGGAAGAATCCGGCGCGACGAGCGGGACGACAACCGGACAGCAGCAGAGCGGCGGCAGTATGTGGCTTGTGATCGTGCTTTATGTGGCTTTTTTTGGCGTCGTGGGATACTTCCTTATTTTCCGGCCCAATAAAAAACGCAAAAAGCAGGAAGAGGAGCTCAGGAGCAGCATCATCCTCGGAGACGAAGTCACGACGATCGGCGGTATCGTAGGCCGTGTCGTAAATATCAAAGACGACAATATCACGATCGAATCGTCGCTGGACAAGACGCTGATGGAATTCAAAAATTGGGCGATCCGGGAAGTGAAGAAGCCGATTACGGACGATGAACCGGAGCAGCCTGCCGAGATTGAAGAAAAAAGCGATAAAAAGGACAAAAAAGATAAGAAATAATACGATGTGTCGATACATTACACTGTCCGCCGTGCCCGGGAAAATCGATAACCGGACATAGGCGGACTGTTTGGATTTTAGAAGCTGCGGAATGATATGGAAGAGATGGAATAATATATGGAAGCAAACACGCAAAACACACGGGAAGATATCAGAAATATCGCAATCATCGCGCATGTAGATCATGGCAAGACGACGCTGGTTGACGGGCTGCTGCGGCAAAGCGGCACCTTCCGGGAAAACGAAGCCCTGCAGGATCGCGTTATGGATTCGAACGACCTGGAGCGGGAACGGGGGATCACGATCCTTTCCAAGAATACGGCACTGAATTATAACGGATATACCATCAACGTGGTTGACACACCGGGACACGCCGATTTCGGAGGCGAGGTAGAGCGCGTTCTGGGGATGGTGGACGGCGTTCTTCTATTGGTAGATGCGTTCGAAGGCTCGATGCCGCAAACGCGCTTTGTGCTGTCCAAAGCGTTGTCGATGAACCTGAAACCCATTGTAGTGATTAATAAAATCGACCGGGACGGCGCCCGCCCGCTGGAAGTTCTCGACGAGGTGCTGGAACTGTTCATGGATCTCGGCGCGGATGATAACCAATTGAATTTCCCTGTTGTTTACGCGTCTTCCCGCGATGGGTATGCTTCTCTGGAAGCTGACGGCGGCGAGAAAAGGGACCTGAAGCCGCTGTTCGAAACGATCATCAAAGAAATTCCCGCGCCCAGAGCAGAGATCGAGGCGCCTTTCCGTATGCTGGTTTCCAACGTTACCACGGACGAATATGTAGGACGGATTGCGGTCGCGAGGGTCGACCGCGGTAAAATCTCCGTGGGACAGCCCGTCGTAGTGTGCAACGCGAAAGATGGCACCCGGAAAAGCGCAAAGGTCACGTATCTTTATAAGTTCCAGGGGCTGAAACGCGTGGAAACACCGAATGCGCTGGGCGGCGATATTATCGTTATTGCGGGGATCCCCGACATCAATATCGGGGACACGATCTGCAGCGTGGAGGCAGTGGATCCGATTCCGTTCGCAAATATAGACGAACCGACGATTTCCATGAATTTTACCGTAAACAACAGTCCGTTCGCAGGGCAGGAAGGAACGTACGTTACTTCGCGCCACATCCGGGAGCGGCTGTATAAGGAATTGGAAACGAATGTCAGTATGAAAATCGAAGACACCGATTCCCCCGATACGCTGAAAGTATCCGGGCGGGGAGAACTCCATCTCTCGATCCTGATCGAAACGATGCGGCGGCAGGGTTATGAATTTCAGGTTTCCCGCCCGCGCGTCATCTACAAAGAAGTGGAAGGCCTTTTATACGAACCGATGGAACTGCTGACGATCGACGCACCGGAAGAATCTGTCGGCGTCGTCATTGAAAAAATCGGACGCAGAAAGGGCGAAATGCTGAATATGCATCCCGCGCTGGAGAATTATGTCCGCCTCGATTTCAAAATCCCTTCGCGGGGGCTCATCGGCTACCGTTCGGAATTTTTGACGGACACAAGAGGAAATGGTATAATGAATCATATATTCGACGGGTTCGAACCTTACAAAGGCGACATTGACGCAAGACAGCGCGGTTCGCTGGTGGCGTGGGAACAGGGAGAAGCCGTAACGTACGGCCTGTATAACGCGCAGGAACGGGGTAAATTATTTATCGGACCGGGAGAGAAAGTATACGAGGGAATGATCGTCGGCGAATGCGCACGCAATGAAGATCTGGTAATCAATGTCTGTAAGCGGAAACATATTACAAATATCCGTGCGTCCGGTTCGGACGAAACATTGAAGCTGACGCCTCCCGTAGTATTGAGTCTGGAGCAGTCGCTCGAATTTATTTCGGACGACGAACTTGTGGAAATTACGCCGAAAAGCATCCGGCTCAGAAAGAAAATATTGAATACGGAACAAAGAGCGAAGGTCAGAGCAAAGGGGTGATTCCTTGAGCGGCGGGATCAGAAAACCGGGATCGGTTCAGAATAAAAGAAAAACAGCGAATCAGGTGACACAGAAGGGCACGGAATACCGTGCCGCTGAGAAGCCTGCTGCGCGTCCCGTACGGAACGTGGCAAGACCGGGAGCCGTGCG
>CABQCN010000010.1 GCA_902462635.1 uncultured Oscillospiraceae bacterium | reverse complement strand
CACCCGCCGCGCCGATACAAAGCCAAAGATACCATGCGAGGCCGCCCTCCTGCGTTGCGTCGCGCGGCGTAACCAGTTCCGTGCGAAACGAAAACATAAATCTTCCGCCGGGCGCGACGTCGCCGTATTTATAAAAATCGAGAATATTTCCGCTGTCTTCCGCGGTATCGGGCGCCAGCGTGTTATCCGCCCACTTAAAACGAAACGCCGGGATTCTACCGTCCTGATCTTCCAGTCCCAAAACGGAACGCGGAATCGAGAGCTGGATTCTGTTTCCTTTCACGGAAAACGCGGCTTTCCCCGCTTCCGTAAAATTCCAGCCGCCGTCGGAACGTTCCACAACGGCTTCCGACCCCGATGGGGACACGCGGTTTACGATATATTCAAATCCCTCCCAATTCGGGGAATTTCCCGTAGCGTCGGTGTCGAGCAGCAGCCGCATCCAGGCGGCGCCGGAAGGATCCGTGATATCGTCTGCCGTTTCCGCCATAAAATAGACGTTCTCCTGATCATACGCAACTTTGAACGTTACGAGATCGTTTCGCATCGTGGCATAATTGAATTTTGCGCTGCCTCTCCAGCCGGCGGAGTTTCTCTCCCAGGTACTCTTCTCGTAGTGGCCGTACACCAGGCTGACGTCTGCCCATTGGTCGGAATCGCTTTGGATATCGATCGTTTTGAAAACGCCGCTGTTTTCATCCGCGATATCCGGAAGCTGCAGGCCTTTGAACTTCCGGACGTTGGTTACGAGCTGATAGTAAAAATGGTCTTTCAATACGCCGTCAGACGGTTCGATGTCGCGGCTGTACTCATCCGTATACTGATCCGCAAACCCGTTCTTTGTCCCGGCCCAGCTCTCCTGCCGGATCGCAACCCATTCGTTCCAGCCGGTAATGAAAATAAAATCGGGATCGACTTTCAGCGCGTAATCCCACTGCTGCTGGAAATTCAGTCCGTAAAGGAACGCATCCTCCGTCTCCTTGTCGATCGTCACGTTCTTCCCGTTATATGTATAAGAATAGGAATAGTCGCCCTTCGCATAACCGCGGCCGTATACGCCGCCGCGGTAATCGTTCATCGCTACAGGACCGCCGTTGCTGTTGTCGCTCGCATTCTGCGCCACGTTCACCGTCATCTGCTCCACAGATCCGTCTTCCCGTACGCCGTATTTCGTCTGCGGATATACCGAGCACCATCCCCACTGCCCGTCGTCGATTTTGACGTCTTGCGTAAAATAGCTGGGGTTGCAATACCGGAACGTAAAGAACTCCCGGATTTCCTTCCCGTACTCGTCGCTGTTGCGGATGCTGCCGCTGCCTGCGAGCACGAGCGGTTTCCCTTCCCAGTAAAACCAGAGATCCTGATATCTCCCTTCCCGGTACAGATCCGTATAGACGGACTGAAGCTGCTTCTTCGTATCCTCTCCGGCGCCGAAATTCATCATGAATGCGATCTGCGGCGTATCGACTCCCTGCTCGCGCGCTTCCGCAAATACCTTGAATACCGTTTCATAGGCGGGCTGCCATAAATAAGTACCGTTCGTACAGTCAAAGAATATGACGTCGACGCCTGCGTCCGCCAGCAGCTCCGCATGCTTTCGGATTACGTACTCATCCGTATTGATATAATAATCGAAAAGCGGTTTATCCCAGAAAAAATATTGTCCGCCCGTATTTTTCCCCCAGCCTTTGTGGTTGTAATCGTTTCTCGCCTCGGGATATTGGGCGATGATTTCGGTAATATTCTGCGCTTTCGTGGATTTGGCAAATTCGTAATGCCACGTCCAGTAAAACATGCCGACATATTTCCCTTCCCGCGGTTCTCCCACGTCCTGATATTCGTTCACCGTTCTTCCCAGGCCGTCCACCGCCGCCCAGGTTTCTGGTTTGACCGCCGAATTTTCCGCAGACGCCGGTAAAACGAACCAGGAAAACAGCAATACCGTGCTCACGAAAAGCGCCGATATTTTACAAAAAGCAGACCGCGTGATTTTTACGTGCTTCCTAACTTTCATTCTCATCATCAAACTCCTTTGGTAAAAATCCGTTTTTTACTTTATTTTTCAGTCGGTTCTCGACATAACGGTCGTAAAATAACGTTTTAAAAATTGCCGCCATGACATCTCCCATGATCATGCCCGGCACGCCGAACAGACCGCCGCAGATGCACAATCCGGCGAGTACCAAAAGCGGACTCACGCCCATGCGTCCCCCGACGATTTTCGGCGTTACGAACCAATTGTCCACCGCCTGCACCGCCAGTATGCATACAAGCGCCGCCAGGCAGCTGAACATTCCCTGCGGCAGCGTGATAAAGATCACGAGCGCGCCGCCGAGCCACGGTCCGATATACGGAATCATATTCAGGAACGCCATGATAACGGCAAGCAGGATGGCATAGCGCAGACCCGCGATCAGGAACAGGATATAAGACAGCACAAGCATGATGCACGCCTGCAGCAATTTTCCGGCAAAATACTGTTTGAAAATCCGATTGCTCTGCGAGGCGCCCCACTGGATCGTATCGGCGTGCTTTTTGGAAAGCATCGCGTAGTTGACGCGTTTCAGCATGCGGATCGCTTTATCTTTTTCAATCAGCATATACACCGATACCATTAATCCCATGATGACGTTAAATACGCTGCTGACCGTAGCGGTGAAGAATTTGGTGGCAAAATTGGTAATATTCTCTGCGTTGAACCATCCCATCACCGTTTCCTGCACCCGCTGGATATTATCCTGGATCGTGTTCTTGACTTCCTCCGAAAGGTCGAAGCGGCCTTTTTCTATGATATCATCGTAAAATTCCGTTATTTTGGAAAACGCTTTCGGCAGGTTATCCGCAAAAGATTTCGCCGTGTCGGTCAAAGTCGGGATCAATGCAAACAGAAAAAGCGCCACGATCAGAAGCAGCGTAAAATACGCGATAATAATACTGAGCGTGCGTTTCAGCTTTTTTTTCTTGATCTTTTTGAAAACACGGTTCTCCCAGACCATCATATACGCATTTAAAATGTACGCGATGATCAGCCCAATAATGAGATAGCTCACAATGGACGTGACGAATGCCGCGGTTTTTGAAATAAAATCCCCAAATCCCTGAATATCGAATATGATTTTGATCGTCACAAGTACGACGAGAATGTACAAATAGATCTTCGTCGGGGTAAACTGAAGCCGCGGCATTTTAAACCCCGTTCGCTTTTGGGAAGCCTCGTTCTTTCTGCCGTTTTCTGCCGCGGCCGTTTCTTTTTGACTCTTTTCTTCCCGGGTTTCTTCCCCCGGCTGCCGTTCCTGATCGCACATTGTCCTTCACGCTCCGCTTCCGCGCCTACCGCGCTTTTTATTATAAGATACACGGTTATATAATATGACGCACAATATGCATATTATTATTCCCAATACCGCTCCTGAAAAATCAATTACGACGTCGCGGACTTCGGAAGACCTGCCGCTGCTCGTAAGCTGTATCATCTCGTCGGTTACGCCGGCGGCTAAAGAACCGAACAATGGAATAAAGATGTTCTGAAGGTATTTTTTTGTATAGATCCGCACGCACAGCATCAAAAGGAAGCCAAGAACGGCGAATTCCGCAAAATGTCCGATTTTGCGAATCACGCCTTCCTGCACCGTGCTTCCCGGAGACACAACGTCCACGACCGTCTGGATCAGTTTCGTCACCGTGCCGCTTTTTTGGGAAGATTTCTCTGCGGTGTCCAGAGAATTGCCGAATATAAAACAAAGGTATGCCGCCGTGAGCAGCGCGCACAGCACGCGTGGCAGGTAATATTTGATTTTGTCCCTGCGCGCCGCCTTATCCGTTTGCAATGGTGACTCCTTCCGGCAGTTCTATTTTTGAATCAATCGTGCCATCTTCTTTCCTGCGGTGTTCCACACGGATAATCCCGTATGGCGTCGGATACGTGCCTTTCACCCATTCGAGATCCCCCAGGTTCGGGCGAACCGTTATTTCCCTGCAGCCGGGCGCCGCCGGTTTGATTCCCAGCACGTACTCCGAAAGGAATGCCGCCGGACCGGAAGCCCATCCGTGACATAAGCTATGCCGCAGCCCTTTATAACAGTACGCGCCGTAATCGCCATGGAGATCTTTCATATCTTCCGGAACGATCTCGTCGATCCGCCCGGAACCTTCCAGCCATGCCATATTGAAGTCTTCCCAGAAAGTCGTCGCGCCGCGTTTCAGCATGGCGCCCCAATATTCCCGGATGATCTGCAGCGCGGCTTCCAAATCTCCGGCCTCTCCCATAGCGCAAAGCATATAATATCCCATAAACGTGGAGAATCCGCGCGCGCCGCCCCTTTTGATGACGTCGTTCGTCATTTTCACAGGATCCGCCAGACCGGAAAGCGCCAGCAGCGCCGCCGCCTGTTTGTTGGCAAAATGGTTCGGAACGTGCTGTGCCAGCCGATCGGCGGCATTCTTACAGAGTTCCTCCGTATCGCTGTCTCCGAGTTCTCTGCACAGGAATTCTCCCGCCTGGAACGCCATGCGTAAAATTCCCTGCAGTCCCGCATGGATCACTTCGGGCTTGTCGGCTGTCGGCCAATCCACGAAACGGTTCTCCGGAAGATCCTCCGAACCGTCTTCTTTCATACATCCCGCGAAATACCGCAGCAATTGTACGAGGTACTCTTTCTGTTCTTCCAGAAACTTGCGATTTCCGTTCTGCATGTACCAGCCGTATTGCACCATGATCCACCAGAGGGAATAAGAAGACATCCCGCACATCATACCGGGTACCGGCGTTTCGTCCCGGGCCAGATCCAGACTCCGTTCCACGCTCTCGTCATATCCAAAGACGGCCTGTATCGTGGACGTTTCAGGATGAATGTCCCCGATCCAAACCAACCGGTCCCGTTTAATGCCGTCCCATACGTATTCCTGCATATTCAGATGCACCGTGTAAGCAGCCGTGTTCCAGATCCGGTTGACGAACTCGTCGTCGCATTCGAACGACCCTTTATATTCAAGTTCCCTGTATACGAAAATTCCCTGTACCGCCTGAAGCGTAACCATAGCGTCGGGTTCCACCAGATCGATCCTTACAAAACGGAATCCGCTCGGCCCGATTTCGGGCATACTGAGAAAGCCCACATCGATCACCTGATCCCGGTTGATATGGTCGTTTGTCGCATTTTTCTCGCCGCCGAGATCCGACATGGCTTCCGAGACGGATTCTCCGAACCGGATCCTGAGATGAACACGCTGCGGACGTACGGAATGGATATATAATTTGACATATCCGTGAAATTCCACGCCGAAGTCCAATAAAATGCCGGCACTTTTCCCCTTGCCTTCCAGCTTGCACTGCTCCGGCACGTTAAAATGGATCTGCTTGGCATGCGGCTTCAAAAGCGTTTCCTCGCCCGTCACCTCCGCTTTGTCCGTTTCGGTCTTCCAGACTACGCGCCGCGGCGTCAAAAACCGCCGTACCCGGCGATCTGCTTCCGTATCTTTTAAAATCGCGTCACTCCGGATGCCGTACGGCACTTTATTCAAACATGTACTTTCCTCGTTCATATCGACAGACCTCCATATTTTACAGTAGCAATTCATATCCGCAAGAAGTATATCAATCAATGCCGGATTCGTCAACGAAAAAATCCCGCGAAGCGTGCGGCTTTCGCGGGATTTTCATCCAAAAATACGGTTATTTCGCGATGTCAAGCACCGTTCCCAGGAAGACCGGAAGATTCGTGGAATTGTCGATGATCGCATAGACGAACGGGCGGTCCAGCGTTACGATATAAGGTTCCGATGGCTCCACAGAGTTCGCCTCCATTCCCACTTTCGTTACTGCGCCGGCTTTCGTCCCGCGTTCGTCGACGGAATTAAACGTTTTATGCAAAACCGCTCCGATATAAATATTCCCAAGAGGAGAATCGCCGAGTTTTGAAAAATCCGCATTCTCTCCCGAAAACGCCGCCTGCATTCCCATTTCTTGCAGCGCCCGATTCATTGTAACGGTATAATCGTATGAAAATTTGGGGAGCCTCGCCATTACGGAAGCGCTTTCCGCATTCGATATTACGGCGCGCAGCCCGCTTCCGGTCAGAGAGGCAATATAATTTTCAATCGGAATCCCTTCATTCGGAAGCAGGGCGGCAAAACAATACTTGCCGTCATAATAATTTTTGAGAAATCCCACGGCACTTTCGTCCCGGAGATATCCGTATTCGTCGGAACACATCATTTCCACGGTTTGTTCCGCCCCCAGATACGACTTGAACACGCCGTCATAAATATCCTTTTTATTATAAACGGTCTGCCATTCCGCGTCGAAAACAAGCGCGTTGATCAGGTACATCACCGTAAGAGGATCGATTTCATCCACGATCCCGTCGATCATACCATCCGTTTTATCGTTCACCCAGCGGTTGATATCTTTGACCGTTTGTGCGTCAAATGCGGATTTATACGCTGCCGCACTATAATAGTCGGCGTTTTTCTGCAGGAACTCCTGCCGTACTTCCAGCGTCTGCGCGTCCTCTCGGAACCAGATCGAATTTGCGATCTCTACCTTATATTTTTCATTCGACGGAAGATTTTTGACATACGTATATAAATATTCGTTCAATTCTTCAAGCGGGATCGTCCGGCCGAGAACCGCTTCCATTTCCGCCTTTGTCTGCGTATCCGCGCCGTTCGCGGTCATTGCCAGCGCCAGCAGGACGGAAAGCGGCGAGATCAGAGAATTCTGCTCCGGATCGGCCGACTTTTTAAAGAGTTCCACCGCGAAATCCGCATAAGCCTGTATAAACGTCTCATCCGCCGCTTTTCCTCCTATGGCGTTCGCCTCGATATTTTCCATCAGGTCCGCCGCCCGGATATCGGCGGAACATCCCGCAAAATTCAGCAGCATTACGCCTCCCAGCACCGCACATAACAGCATTGCCGTTATTTTCTGTCGTTTTTTCATAAAACCGGCCTCCTCAGTCTGATTTGGGTTCCTTCGCGGAAAGTTCCCGCCGTTTTTTATATTTTTGCTTACCCGCTCTGTTTTTATTTTACCAGATTATTCCGCAAATGCAAAGTTTTTGTTCCGCTCGTTTCACGCTTTTGTAAACGTGTCTGCGTCGACCCAGCCGTATACCGTCGCGCCCGCGCCGGATACCCGCACCAGATGATACGGGTGAAGGCTTTCTCCGGGGCGGTAAATTTGGGTGATTTTCGCCGGTCCGCCTTTACAGGCGATTCCGTTTTGCGCGTCGGCGCTGGAATAATGCACCGTCGCATGAGATAGGACCGTGTCTCCGACAGCCGGCGTCCATTTTTCCGCGGGAGCGGTTTTTCTTATCGGCGTCACGTATTTTGCGTTTACCGGACTGCGAATGGCGCTTGTCTTTGCTTCGTTCTGATTGATGATGACGCGGTCGCCTTTTCGGGATGCGACATACCAGTTTTGGTTTTTCACCCAGGCCGGCATCGTACTGCCATCGTAATATACCGCATCGGGAGAAAGCTTTACCAGATCGCCGCTCACCACTGCCTCACCGGCCGGCGGCTCAACAGGCGGCGCAGGCGGGACGGCGGCTTTCGCATACTCGATATAAGGCAGCTTCCCGTGTTTTGTCCAGCTCCGGGTATTGTACCCCATTTTTATGCCGAGATTTTCCAGTCCCGTGATCTGTACTTTATTCTCCCATTTCGGAGTGCATTCCACGGCGAGTCCGCCGCCGATATACACGCCGCAATGTCCTTGCATCCAGAGAAATTCTCCGGGAACGATTCCGGAAAAATCATCCGACACATCTTCGCACAGCGCGAGCATTCCTTCCGGCGTGACGTCCGGCACCCCGTTGGAAGCGTATGCAGCGCCTCCGTATGTTTTGCTCAGATCCCCGCGCCATCCCCAGAGGATGCCTTTGACCAGGCAGACGCAGTCGAACCCGAAATAATCCTTGTCTGCGACGGAGCGGATCATCTGCGTCCGCTCCGGACGTTCGTTATACGAATGGTTCGCGGTGTAACGCGATACATTGCCGCCTGTGAGCGGCGCGCCGAAACAACCCATTACGTAGAGCGTATTGTACTCCGTCGCAGCAGCTTTCAGTTTTGTGATAAATTCTTCACTTTTCATCAATTTTGTCATGTTTTTCACTTTCCTTTTCCGTTTTATTTTTTAATACTTCAATTGCGCGTATGATCACTCTGGGCACCGGGATTCCCATCAGACCGGCGTTTTCAATAATCGAAACCGTTTCGTTCGCAATATAGGCGATAATTACCACATCGCGTATGAAATCGGATCCGATCACCAGATCGAGCCGGTGGGCGATCAATACGATCAGGAGCGTTACCCCTTTGCGGCAGATTCCTTTCCAGCCCGCGCGGCTTTCCAGCGCGCCGTTTTCGGTTTTGGCGCTTTTCTTAAAAACGCCTGCCGTGAGCATGCCGGTTATATAATCGATCACCATAAATATGATCAGCGTCAGTATGGCGGCATTCCATCCGCCGAACAAATTGGTAATCATTCCGCCGGCGAGTCCGATCACTCCATAAATTCCTGCTTCTTTCATGTTTTGTTATCCTTTCCAGTTCTTCTTTGCCGGAAGCGGGAAGGGAAGCCGCGGAATGGTTATATTCTCCGGCAAGTTCTGCGATCGGCAGCAGAACGCAAATCCTTACTTTTATAAAATCATTCGTTCTCCTTTCCGGCTTCGGACGGCTCCAGTATAAAATTTAACCCGGACAAAACCTGTCCGGGTTAAAAATGAATTTTTTGTAAACGCAAAAGCCATGATATGCCAAGGGTTTCCCGTAAAAAATTCATTATGTTGTAAAAATTTCCCTGACGTTCTATAATATAGAAAATGTCGTTTTTAAAGCATCTTTTTATTTTTACAGAAAAAGTTGCAAATATGGGGTACCTATGGCAGAAAAAGCAATTGCAGTTTTTTGTAAAAGGAACAGACAATGGATCGTTGCTGTTTTCATCATCGTTATCGGCGTCCTTATCAGAATCGCCGGGTTCGGAATCGTTCCGGAAGGATTCAACCAGGATGAGGCCTTTGCCGGATACGAGGCGTATTCTCTGCTGAATTACGGCGTCGATTCCGCCGGTTACCGTAATCCCTGTTATTTTGTCGCCTGGGGGAGCGGAATGAACGTTCTGGAAAGTTACCTGGCGATTCCGTTTATGAAGTTCTTCGGATGTTCGGTTGTTACATTCCGGCTGCCGCAACTCCTATGCTCTTGTTTTTCTCTGCTGGTTTTCTATTTATTATTGAAAGAACTGTTTTCGTCCAAAACCGCGCTGCTGGGGCTTGGCCTTCTGGCAATCGCCCCCTGGCATATCATGCTCAGCAGATGGGGACTGGAGTCAAATATAGCGCCGGCTTTTTTATTGTTTGGTTTCTATTTTCTGATAAAAGGGATAAAAAACAATCGGTTTTGGATTCTTTCGGCGATCCTGTACGGATTATGTCTTTATGCTTATGCGATCACATGGATCGCCGTCCCGCTGACGGTTTTATTGAGCGGTATCTATATTATTACCAAACAGAAAGTGTCTTTGAAATACGTGTTTCTTTCGGTCTTCGTATTCTTCGTTTTTGCGGCGCCGCTTATTTTATTCCTATTGGTCAATTATGATTTGATTCCCGAAATATCGACGCGGTTTCTTTCGATTCCGAGATTATTATCGATACGCGACGCGGAAATCTCGTTTGGAAATTTCATCTCCGCGCAATCCTATCATAAATTTTTCAATATCGTTGTAAATCAGGAGGATGGATTGCTCTGGAATACCCCCGGCGAGTTCGGGCTCTTTTACAAAATCAGTTTCCCGTTTATTCTTTTAGGCGGTGTGAAACTTGCGATGACCGCCTGGAAGCGGTTCCGCGAAAAAAGCTTTTGTTATGAAACAGTCCTTTTGATCGGCACGGCATGTTCGCTCCTTACCTGTTTTCTGGTCTCGGATTTGAATGTCAATAAAGCCAACTCTCTTCATTTCTACACGCTGATTTTATTAACGGCCGGGATACGGGAAATTTTTGTTTTGTGCGGAAAGCGCGCGCTTATCCCAAAAACAGTGCTCTGCTGTTACGCAATATCGTTTTTCTTCTTTTTATCTTTTTATTTCGGACCGTACAACGAAGCAATTTCATATCCCTTTCGGGCTGGCGTGGAGGATGCGGTAAAATACGTGCAGGAAAAGGGCTTTTCCGACATATGTGTCGATTCCGATATTTATTACTCCCAGATTTTATTTTTCGACCGGACGCCGAACGACGTTTATCTGGAAACGGTAGAATACAAAGAATATCCGGCGGCTTTTCTACAGGTGGAAAAATTCGGGAAATATACGTTTGGGATAAATTCGGGCGATCTGGATGCGCATGAAGCCTATATCATCAAAACAGAACAGAATGATTTCTTTTCCGGTCAGGGGTACGAAATCTTCGAATGTAAAAACTTCTCGGTGGCGCATAAATAAAACCGGGCCATCCTGCGGATGGCCCGGCAGCCGATGCATAATAATCAGGTGATATCGACATCGGCTTCATAATCGACGCCGGG
The DNA here is from genome assembly GCA_902462635.1 of uncultured Oscillospiraceae bacterium. Taxonomy (GTDB): domain Bacteria; phylum Bacillota; class Clostridia; order UBA1212; family UBA1255; genus Egerieisoma. Next base: position 908 of record CABQCN010000010.1, on the reverse strand, counting down.
AATTCCGAAGCCAAAAATTCCGAGGAAAGCGTCTCTGTATCCCTGGAGATCGGCAAATTCGGATATGTTTTCACTCGATACGCTGTCCCAGCGTTCTTTCACTTTTCTCTGGATGTCCTCTCTCATTTCGAGGTCGTCCAGCCGGATGCGGCCCTTGGAATCCACCGGAACATGATTCCAATCACTGCCGGAACCGGCACCATAAAGCTTTTCAAACAACCGCTGCGCCTGCCGGATACAATCTTCATGCAAGCCGTTTTCTTTCATCACTTTGTATAACAGTGTAATGTAAAGAGGTACGACCGGTATCGCGGAGGATGCCTGCGTTACAAGCGCCTTATTCACGGAAACAAAAGCTTTTCCGCCGATCCCCTGCAGCTTTCCGCATAATGCCTGCGCAGTTTTCTCCAGATCGAGCTTTGCGCGCCCGATTGTCCCGTTCGTATAAATCGCGTGGGTTTGCTGCGGGCCGATATAGGAAAACGCCAGCGTACACGCGCCGGGGGCAAGCATATTATTTTGGAGCAGGAGCAGAATCCAGTCCTTCCAGTCGCTTCCGCCCATCACCGCGATCGTTTCCTCAATTTCTTCGTCGCTGGCGGGTTCGACCTTCGCCATCGACACTTCCCCCGTATTTACATCTACCGTTTTCCCCGCAAACGCGGTTCCGATCGGTTTAATTACGGAATTGTAAACCTTTCCGCCGGCGTCGGTTCTTCTCGGCGCCGCCAGAGAATAAATTACGCAGTCAACCTGCCCTCCCGGAAGCGTCCGGATCGCTTCCAGCACTTTGTTCTTGACCTCCGGTGAAAAAGCGTCGCCGTTTACGGAGCAGGAAATCCGTCCTTCTTTTTGCGCCAGCCGGTCAAAGGCCCGGCTCGTGTAGAACCCGGCGGTCCCCGTTTTGG
>CABQCN010000009.1 GCA_902462635.1 uncultured Oscillospiraceae bacterium | reverse complement strand
GGATAAATCAAACGAATCTGGCATGTCTGATTTATCCCCCTGCGCTTCATCAGATAAATCAAAAAATTTATCGTAATATTCATAAGCTTTGATATGCATTGGCGACCATTTGAAAAAGCCCGCGATACAACCTAAATTTCCGTATATCGCGCCAAGCATCAAGGATGTCACAGCGATAAATTGACCTACCGTAATCTGTCCGGATATAAACAAAATAAGTAATATAACCACGTTTGCAATAGAGCCGATTTTTGTTATATTCCCGCCCAATAATATTTTTTTGATGTTTTTAAAATAATATCGTTCATACTCACGATTTCTTTCGTTTAATCTATCTTTATATATCCCGATCAAATAATCCGCATTTCCGTATGCTTTTAACTCTTTCGCATATTCTCTCGATCTCAAATAACTTCCAAGCGTGCTATATTTACGTTCCTTTTTCCAATATTTCTCCAATTCAGCATATATATTATAATTTGTTTTCGTCGCCAGATATGTTTCCAGTATAAACGGCGCCAAAACCGTAAGCAAAAGCCACCAGCGGATTCTAAAAATATATCCAAGCGTACCGAGGCTTGCGATAAGAGCACTGCCGCGCACATACACATACATCGGCCAAAGATGCCTTGCCGAATTTTCAGCCCTGTTGTACGCTTTATCAATAATTTCAGCAGACGCTTCATTCTCAAAATGCTCATATTTCATTGTTTTCAGCTTTTGCAGCATCCGTGATTTGTATGCCGTCCGCAAAATTAAAAGCGAGCGCGGTTGAACATAATTAAATATAATTTCACCTAATAAAGATGGCAAAAGAGCTGCGGCTGCAAATAGAATAAGGTAGATCGAATAGTCGGAGAAACGTAGACCGCCACTCGCGACAGCCAAACCTTTATCAAAAACATTTTGATTGATATAAATGCCAAACGGCGTTAACAATCCGCTGATGAATGTACAAAAAAAGGTCAGAACAACCATTACGGGCGCTTCGGCATATATGATGCCAATCAGGTCTTTATATGCTGCAAAAATCCGTTTCATTTGTATGTTACCTTTCCGTAATCTAGATTGAAAAATTTATGCGGCTCATTATATTTACGCTTTTTTACTTGAAATAAAATATTTCACCGATTCTATCAATTCTTATTTATAATTTTAGCATGTACAAGTACCTATGTAAAGAGTTCCCGCATTTCTGTAAAATAACAGTTGACAGTCCCATATAAAGTAAAATCGAAAATCAAGAAAAAAGCACTCATCAAACGAATCCGTATTTCCATGGAGGTTACAGATTAATCATTGTGAGATTTACATGCAATTTACCCGGTTCGAGAAATTGAATACACGACTATTTGCCCCCGTCTCTGCAAAATCGCAAAGGCGGGGGATTCTAATAGGAATGAATTAAACAGATTAAAATGAAATGTTGGTATTGGTAATATTTCTTGCCTCGTTGCCGCTTGAATCCTTAACATACACTTCTGCAGTATATGTACCATTTTTTACAGGAGTAATGATAATTTCATCTTTAGCACCTTCAGCAACAAGTGTTCCATTATAGTAAAGTTTTATGTAATAATCAGTATACGTTCCAGAACCCCCAGAAGGTGATACTGTGGCAAACACACCCCGCACCATTGAAGAGTCTGACGAATATAGGCGAATACCTATGGAGGCTGAAACAGATAACGGTGGCTCTTTCACCGTAATTTGGCATTGTGCTGAAAATCTGCCATCCGCTGTTTCGACAGTAATTGTAGCACTGCCCTTACCTTTGGCCGTAACTTTGCCAGTGTTAGAAACTTCTACAACACTGGTATTACTACTAGACCAAGTAACCTTTTTATTCGCCGCATCAGAAGGCAGAACAGTTGCGACTAGAGTTTCTGTGTTTCCTTTCGTCAACTCCAAACTTGTTTTATTTAATTGCACACCTGTTACGGAAATAGGTGGTGGAGCACCAACTTTCAAATTGATAGCTTTACTGCTATTACCTGATGAATCTTGTATAATTATTTGGGTTTCTCCAGTGTTTACTATCGTAAACTCAATTTTATAATTGCCGCCTACTCCTCCAATCCTATTTGAACTTGGGTAAAGCAATGAACCATTAGTAGTAACAGAAATCGTTTCACATGCCCAAAATGGAGAGGCCTTTACTTCTATTTGTAATATATCTCCAACTGTTTTTGTTAAATTGCTTACTGCACAATCAAATGTAACTTCTACACTTCTTTTCTTTGTTTCCTTTGTAAATGTATAGTTTTTTCCGCCAACATTCATTGACAATTTGTTCCCTTGAACACTCATTTTATAATCTCTTATTAGGCTGTCAGCAAATGTTATAGGGTTAACCATGAGTGTACTGTGTGTATTCGAGGCGGCCTGAACTGAAAGTTCCGAATATTCGGTATAATTATAATTTTCAAAGGCAGTCAACTTATTGTCATAAATTTGGATATTCTCTGACTCCCAAGATAATACTTCGTGATCATACCATGGTTTAACTGAGGGCTTAATATATGTGTATTTATATCCGTCTAAATACCAGTAGTATCCATCTAATTGCGACAACAAAGTTTCGTATGGCCATTTTTTTTCCGTAGGATAGTTCTTTTGTCTGTAAAAAACCGCTTTGTTGTTCCCATTCCAAAATATCAGTTTTGATTTTCCTATCAATTCTATTTCTTCAGAATAAAATTCTCCATTATCATAGTAATATTCGGCGCCGCCTTGTCCAGAATTTGGTTCAAATATACCAGTTTTATAGTCGTAGCCCTGACTATCCAAAAAAACCCAAACACCATCCTGAATCGAAAATTTTAGGGTAACATCATCGTGTCCTTCAGCATACCAAACCCCTTCAACTAATGAGAACTCAATGTTTCTATTTTTATTCTGGGTTTCTTCGATCGTGTTGTTTTTAGAAGTATCTATTGAGGGCGAATGATTATCTGTCTTTTTACCGCCGCTTTCATTGGTGGGCTTTTCATTGGGTTCATTGGTTGGCCATTCATTTGCTTTCCACTTTGCGGTAAGTACAATGTTTGAATCGATATTCGTTGTGAAATCAAATTTTTTGTCTTGGTAAAACCATCCCTCAAAAACATACCCCGCTTTTTCTGGTTTTGGAGGTTCAAACATAGATGTGTTTTTGGCTATAGTTACATTTTTTATCAGCCCATTATTTTGATAATCAAAGACTACAAGAACAGTTTCTATACCCTCGTTGATTTTATAAAAAGCAGTCAGAGTGAAATCCTGTGTTACTGCCGCATTAAAATCGTATGTAGTGTTTTCAAGTTGCCATTCTACAAATGTAAAGCCCTCTTTTGACGGATCTTCAGGTTTTGATACCACATCGCCTTCTGTGATTGTTTGACTTTTCACAGGAGAACCGCCTATACTGTCAAAACTTATGGTGTATTGTACTGTTTTACTACACCCCGCAAGTGAAGCGGATAATATTCCCAATACTAACAATCCGGCCAATAGCCGTTTGATATTGATCTTCATTTAACACATTCCCTCTTACTAAAAACAAATAAAAAAGTGCATAGCAAAAAATTACGCATCGAAAAACGTATTTCATGGCTCTGTTACAATACAGTTCACTCCAAAGAAGGAAACAACAGCTAAGCAACATTTTTACCAAAAGTAAGCCTGCTTCAAGAGATATTAAACTGTGTCGCACCTATATTATAACAAGGATCGTCACCTACTGCAAGGAATTTGCAAAATATATATCGAATGTTTTCCCCCCTACAAAATTACGTCAGCGATTTTCCTTGACAAACTCGAAAGAATCGGATATTACTTAAGCAGAGAACGTATTTCTCTCAAAATTCACAGTAAAAAGCCAGTGTTGTTTGTCGTTGGGATTGACGGCTGAAACGACGCCGGATTTTTGATTTTTTCTTGATTTTGGATGTTCACCCTCCGTATCTTGATGATACCGCGAACAAACGCGGAATTTTCATGAAAGGAGAGGTCGTCTTTATGAGGCAGAGCAAACAGAAGTCTGAACCAGACAAAGCGGCGGCTTGCTGGGTTTAACCGACGATTTCGTCGGTGTACGAGGGCAAGGTGAACGGCCGGATTCCTGAAGAGATCTGCCAGAACCTTTGACACGGAAAGGGAGCAGGCGGACGTAGACGAATTTATCCGGCGGCTGAAAGTCTATATGAAGGTGCCGGAGCTGACCCGTGAGATGTGCATGGAACTGATTGTATTTTAAAGGTGGATAAGTACCCCGGCAAGTACAGCTAGGAGGCGAAGGAAATCCATATCTATTACAAACTCAGCGACAAAACCAAAGAACAGCTTTCTTCTTGGAAGCTTGACGTGTGAACTTTTTTGATATCAACAACGCTAAATATATACGAGCATATTATAGATTCACAGAAGCAGCAAGCCGCTTCAAAATTAGATTTGCACATAAAAAAGCTCAGTGAACCAACGCAGATCCCGATAATCATGATACATAGAACTCCACTTAATTTATCCAATTTCACAGGAATAACGGAAAAACCACTTTATCAGCCATTTCTCAAAAAAAGCCTTTCGTTTTTGCTTTAACGAAAGGCTTTCTCATGTGGCGTACCCAAAGGGATTCGAACCCCCGACCGACGGCTTAGAAGGCCGTTGCTCTATCCTGCTGAGCTATGGGTACAAATGGAGCGGGTGAAGGGAATCGAACCCTCACAATCAGCTTGGAAGGCTGATGTTCTGCCATTGAACTACACCCGCTTGCGCCGGATTACAAAGTTATTTACAGGTTAACCAAAATCCGACCCTGCTATTATACACACGCATAAAAATGTTGTCAACACATATTTTATGCCCTTTTCCCGTAAAATACACATTTTCAAAATTTTCCGCTGCGCCCGCCGTGCGATCTCCCGCTCGAGCTTGTGTGCGTTCTGCTGCCGCCGCCCCCGCCGCCGCTTCCGGTATCTTTCGGTTTTGCAGTCCTCGACACCGTGCTGTAGAGATAAAGATCCTTCTCATTTGTAAGCCGGACGCCGCCGTCCCTGATATACGCATGTGCGGAATGCTGGGGAAGATTCGTCTTAAGCTTGCTTTTCATGGAAGACGTCACAAGAAAAGCAACCACCGCGCCGATGAGAATTGAAATCCCCGCATACAGCGCATAATCGGATATCGTCTTGGCCTCTTTGATTTTATGATTCGTATCGTATGGCGCGCCCGCCGCCGCCTCGCGGATGAACTCCTCGCACAGAGAAACAAATTTGTCAAAAGCGCCTTTATAATCTCCGGAACGCAGCAGCGGCACAAGACGTTCTTCCAGATAATCGAGGCCGTATTCGGTAAAAATACTTTTCGCGCTGCCACTCGTACCGATATGACGGTCCCGTTCCTCCATGGAGAGCAGCAGTAAAACGCCGTCCCGCGTATGGCCGATTCCGTACCCGTTGAAATCAAAATAATCATCCGCGTACGCTTGCGCGGATAATCCGTTCGTCGTCTCCACCGTTAAAATCACAATGTCGCATGCGTACCGGCCGATCACTTCCGCCATGCGGGTGCGCAGGTCTGCTTCCTCCGCATCCGTAAGCAGCCCGGCACGGTCGACGACTTTATCCGGCGTACGCCCATCCGCCGCGCCCACAGAAAAAAGCGGCAGGGAAAGAAGGCATAAAACACTGAGTAAAATACAAAATAATTTCTTACGCATTTCCGCCCTCCTCCTACAAGAACAGACACAACAGCAGCATCGCTGCCGCGCCCACGCCGGCGGCAACGCCCAGGAACCATCTCCAGAAAGCGCCTTTGTCCAAAGGCAGGTCCCCGATAAACCTGCCCGTTTGGCCGTTCATCGCAAACGTATATGTTTTCCCGTTATATTTCGTATTCAGGATCCATACCGGAAGCAGCGCGTACCGAATTTTACCATTTGAAAAACGGATGCTCGTGTTCTGCGGCACGCACGTTACATAGCCTCCCGTCGTATCGCGGAACAATTCCACCGTACTGTTCCGAATCCGGTCATTGACCCTGCCGATACTGTCCTCGGAACCGACGTCATACCGCTCGGCGAAAAATCCGGACAGATAAGCCGTCCGGAAGTCTACCGCCTCCCCGTAATCATACGGTTCGATCGCCTCCATCAGAGTATCCGGCATTTTACTGGAACCGTCCACCGGAACGCATGTAAAATCCACCGTTCCCTCCCTTACGAGCAGGAAGTGCGATGTTTCCACATAATTATAATTGCGGTCGCTCCAGAAACGCGTCCTGGTCGCGCGGTACCGGATGCTCGCATCCGTATCGCAGTCAAACAGCCAGAACGGGACGTAAATCCCTTTGATTTCCTCGAGCCGGTTTTGATCCCGAAACAGCTTCGGAAGCAGGCGCTTCCCTTGCAAATGGCGGCGCAGGGCCGCTTTGGCCGCATTTTTATCCAATTTGAACGGAATTACCCAATCCGGGCGCAGATCGCCCCCGAACTGCGCCTTCATCACAACTGGATTGCCGCAATAAGGGCAGCTCGCGGCAGCGGTGCTTTTATCGCCGATAATCTCGCCGCCGCAGGAAGAACAGGTGTAAGATACGATATTCTGCTGTTCCTCGTCGCTCCATGCGGCGCCCCGGGCCTGCTCCCACTCCATTTTGTCCTCGGGCGTCCGGTTGATCTCCTCGCCGTATTCGCGCAATGTCTCCACATCAAATGTATTGTCGCAGTAAGGACATTTCATTTTCTGAGAGGTACTGTCAAATACAATCTCACCGCCGCAGCTCGGGCACTTGTATTGCATCGTTTCTGACATTCCGGAAATCCCTCCGAAGATTATTTCTGATCATTTCCCTGAAAAGGTTCGCCGCACTCCGGACAGAATTTCGGTGGATGCGCCGGATCCGCAGGAGTCCATCCGCATTTGCCGCACCGGCAGAACGCAGGATTCTCCGGTTTCGGCTTGCCGCATTCCGCGCAGAAATTTCCCGTATTCTGCGCGCCGCAGGAGCAGCTCCACGCCTCGCCCTTCTTCGGCTTGCCGCAGTTTTCACAGAATTTCCCGCTGTTCTGCGTTCCGCAGGAACACATCCAAAGATTCTGCGCCGCCGCATCGGCAGTTTGCTGCGCCGCCGGCTGCCGTCCCATTGCATAAAGATTCTGTGCGTTGACGCCGCCGGCCTGCTGCGCCATGCCGAGGCCCATAAAGCCCATCATCGCGCCGTTTTCATTCGCCGCAGCCGCGCGCATGGCATCGCTCTGCGCGCCGGTGATCGTCGCGGCCGCCATCGTAGGATCACGCATCACAGCCGTTCTCTGGAGCTGTTTGATCATATCTTCATCTTCATCGGAAGCCGTCGCGGAATTGATCGCCACATTGACCACTTCGATTCCGCGACGGTTGAACCATTCCTCCGTAAGTTCGGACTTCAGCGCGTCGCGGATTTCCATGTTGTGTCCCGGAAGCGCGCTGTAGCGGATCCCCATCGCGGAAATTTTCGCAAACGCGGGTCCGAGATGCGTCATAAGCTCCGGCTTCAGCATCGTATCCAGGGCATCGCGCCGATACTCTTCCGCCACATTGCCGCACACATTTGTGTAAAATACAAGCGGATTTACGATTTTATAAGAAAATACGCCGTTGCAGCGGATCGAGATATCGATGTCGAGTCCGATATTTTTATCGACCACGCGGAAGGGCACCGGCTCGCGCGTACCGAATTTATTATCCAATATTTCTTTCGTGTTGAAATAGTAAACGCGTTGGTCCTTCCCGGTATCTCCGCCGTAGGTAAAACGCTTTCCGATCGTTTGAAACGTTTCTTTGATGCTTTTTCCAAGAGACCCCGAGAAAATACTCGGTTCCGTGGAATTATCGTAAGTAAACTCCCCCGGCTCCGCGCAGACCTCCACAATTTTTCCCTGCTCCACAATGATCATACACTGTCCGTCGGCAACCGCGATCCCGGATCCGTTTGAAATAATATTGCTCTCGCCCTTCGTATTGGAAGAGCGGCCCGAGGTACGCTTCTGTCCTTTTATCATCAAAATATCGGATTCCAGCGCGTCGCAATAGAAGAACTCCTTCCATTGATCGGCGAGCGTGCCTCCCAGCGCTCCAATACCGGCTTTTATCAGTCCCATATAAATTACTCCTTTCAAATCCGTATCATCCGGTTGCATGCAACCGGATGAATATCATTATATCGGCAAATGATTTTTATGCCAACTTTTATTTTATCCCCATCTATTCTATGCATAAATTCTGCAAAATATCGGAAAAGGTACAATTTATAAATGCTATTTTTAACTTTTTCAAAATATTTCATTTGATAATGCAGTATTGTTATGCTAAAATGAAACTGCTTATATGATACGCTGCAAAAGACAAAGGGGAATGTTCTGTGAAACGGCAACAATATGATTTTACTAAATTTTTTATCCTGGCAATTCTCTTGATAATTCTCTGTATGGCGGGCTGCGGTAAAAAAGAACCATCCAAAGATTCCGGAAGAGTGATCTTTTTCACGCCTGCCAAACATTCCGCAGAAAATCCCGTAACGGGGAAGCCATCTGCCTCTCCGGCGGTTACCCCGTCACCGGAAACAACGGCTACGCCTTCTCCAACCCCGCCGCCGACTCCAACGCCAACGCCGGCTCCAACCCCGGAACCGACGATAGAAGTTCTTCCCACGCAGCAGCCGGTCACAGACGAATCGATTGAGCTTCCCGTCGATTTCGAGGATCCGACCGACCCGAAAACGTTCAACGGCAGAACGCCGCTTAAACAGATCCGCTTTAAAGTCCGCGATCCGGAAAATACGCGCGGCCTCTCTACCGAACGCGTCGGTCACTGGTTCGGGAAAGATACGCCCGCACAGCCCAAAAGGTTCCAGCAGCATTATGAGGACATGGGTTGGAGCGCGCTGACCGTGGATATGAAAACAACTGATAAAATCATCTATCTTACATTCGACTGCGGCTATGAGAACGGGCAGACTGCCAAAATTCTCGACGCTTTAAAGGAAAAAAAGGTACACGCCGCGTTTTTCGTCACAATGGATTACCTGAAATCGGCGCCCGAGCTGACGGCCCGGATGATCGCAGAAGGCCATATCGTCGGCAACCACTCGGACAAGCATCCCGATTTTACAAAAATCACGCGTAAGAGAATGGCCGCCGAGCTTCAGCGTGTCGAGAATTACCTGCGCATCCATTTCGGTTATTCCACACGCTATTTCCGCTATCCAATGGGCGCATACAGCGATTCCTCCATGGAACTGCTTACATCGCTCGGATATCACAGTATCTTTTGGTCCTATGCATATGACGATTATACGGAAGACCTCGTGCGCGGGAAAGAATATGCGTTTGAGCGCGTCACCAAGAACCTGCATCCCGGCGAAGTCATCTTGCTGCATGCGATTTCCCAAGATAACGCAGAAGCCATCGGAGATATTATCGATTACGCGCGCGCCCAAGGGTATGAATTCCGGACGCTCGACCAATATTTTGCATAACGCTTGACAGCACTTCCTGTTTTTTGTAGAATTGAATATCCGAACCGGCCCGCAGAAGCGGACTATAAATACCTGAAGGTATTTTATTTCATAAAGTAATTTTAGAACAGGAGCGTTCATTATGAAACAAAACCACCTTACAGGTACGTTGAAATTGATTTACGCGGCGGTATGTCTGTCGCTCTGCTTGGTATTGCCCTTTCTGACCGGCCAGATTCCGGAAATCGGGAGCAAATTATCGCCGATGCATATTCCGGTGCTTCTCTGCGGCTTTCTCTGCGGGTGGCCATACGGACTCGCAGTCGGCGCGATCGCTGCGCCGCTGCGCTTTTTGTTGTTTACGATGCCGCCCTTCCCCGGCTGCCTGTTCATGGCGTTCGAAATGGCGGTATACGGTCTGATGACGGGACTGCTATATAAACTTTTTCCCAAAAAACCTTTATTCATCTACATAAACCTGATTTTATCCATGCTCGCCGGCAGAGTCGTGTGGGGCGCTGCGCGGTTTGCGTTAATGGGTCTGACGAATACGAATTTTTCTTTTGAACTGTTTCTCAGCGGCGCGTTTCTCGACGCCATCCCCGGAATCATATGCCATATCGTACTGGTGCCCCTCATCGTGCTTGCACTGCAAAAAGCGAAATATTTACCCAACGCGCAGCCGGCGAAGTGAAAATATCATTTAAAAAGGCATACGGTCCCGTCTTACCGGGTCGTATGCCGTAAGGTATTCCGGCAGCTATAAATTCAATCGATTCTTTTCACGGCCAGAACGGTATCGAAACCGTTGATGTTCCAGTCTTTGCGGTATGCGTCCGCCGGAAGATTTTCCGCTTCGTAGCAAACCGTTTCCGCAAGCACTTCAGCGCAAATCTGCGCTTCGTTGCGCGTCATATAGTTTCGGATTTCCGCGCTGCCGCATTGGTAAACGGCGATATGGTCCAGAACTTCGAAATCCGCCTCTTTCCGCATCGTCTGAATTCTGCTGATGAGTTCCCGTACGAATCCTTCCTCGATCAGCTCCGGCGTCAGCGTCGTTTCGATCACTACCGTAACGCCGCGGTCCGACACCGCCTCGAAGCCCTCCCGCTGCGCCGTATCGATCAAAAGATCCTCCTTCTCCAGAACGGCTTCCGTTCCGCCAAGATCCAGCGTCAGCGTTCCTTTGTTTTCCAGCTCCTGCATCGCGGCGGCGCCATCCAGCTCCGAAAGCATCGCGCGGATTTTGCCAAGATCTTTTCCGTATTTCGGACCGAGCGTCTTGAGCTGCGGTTTAAACGAGTAGGACGTAAACGCGCTTACATCCTGTGTGAATGCGATCTCTTTGACGTTGAGTTCTTCGGCCGCGATCGCCGCATAAAATTCATCGAGTCCGGCGTTTGCTTTCACAAACATTTTCCGCAGCGGCTGCCTGTTTTTCAGGTTGGCGTTATTCCGCGCGGCGCGGCCGAGTACGACGATCTCCAGTACAAGCTCCATTTCGTCTTCCAGCTTGCTGTCGATGAGCGTTTCGCTGGCAGCCGGGAAGTCGCAGAGATGCACGCTTTCCGGCGCGTCCCGGTCGACGCTGCAAACGAGATTGCGGTAAATATCGTCCGACAGGAAGGGGATCATGGGTGCGGAAATTTTTACAAACGTGACGAGGACCGTGTAAAGCGTCATATAGGCGTTGATTTTGTCCTGCGGCATTCCCTTGACCCAGAACCGTTCCCTGCTCCTTCTGACGTACCAGTTGCTGAGTTCGTCCACAAAATCCTGGAGTACTTTCGCGGTTTCCGTAATTTTATAATTCGCAAGATTGCCATCCACCGTTTTGACAACCGTATTGAGGCGGGAAAGGATCCATTTGTCCATCACGGAAAGCTTGTCGTATTCCAAACGGTGTTTCGTAGGATCAAATGCATCGATGTTGGCATACAGCACGTAAAACGCATAGGTATTCCATAAGGTTCCGAGGAATTTCCGCTGCCCTTCCAGAACCGCCTTGGCATAAAATTTATTCGGCAGCCACGGCGCGCTGTTCGCGTAAAAATACCAGCGGATCGCGTCTGCGCCGTACGTCTCGAGCGCATCGAACGGATCGACGGCATTGCCCTTGGATTTGGACATTTTCTGTCCGTTCTCATCTTGTA
>CABQCN010000008.1 GCA_902462635.1 uncultured Oscillospiraceae bacterium | reverse complement strand
ACGTCCGCAGGTAGAGCATTTGAGAAGTCCCGAAAATATCTGCCGGTCTCCGTCCTTCGTTGCCCGCTTCTTGACCTTGACAACCTTCCGCGCCAGTTCAAACAGTTCTTCGCTGACAAGCGGCTCGTGGGTGTTCCGCACTTCAATCCACTGCTCTTGCGGAATCGGAACAATCTTCTTACACTTAAAGGACTTCGTAGTGCTCTTGTTGTTCACCATATGGCCTAAGTACGCCCGGTTTTTCAGAATTGAAACGATTGTCGTATGGCTCCAGTCATAAGGGTGTTTCGGACTGAACGCCGTCTGATACCGCTCGTACTTCGCTGCAGTATAGGCGCGCGGCGTCAAAACTTTTTCATCTCTTAGCTGCATGGCGATCTGATAGGGGCTTTTGCCGCCGGCGGCCATATGAAATATCTTTCGGACGACTGGCGCTACCGCTTCATCGATCACTAATTTGTGTTTGTCGGCCTTGCTTTTCTCATAGCCGTACGGGGCAAACGCAGCGGTAAATTCACCGTTCAAAGCCTTCTGACGATAGGCGGAACGCACCTTTTTCGAATTGTCCTTCGCATAGAGTTCATTGAGAATATTTTTAAACGGGATAATCTCATTGTCGCTCTTTGCAGTATCTACGCCGTCGTTGACCGCGATATACCGCACGCTATGCTCCGGGAAAAAGATTTCCGTTAAATATCCTGTCTGCAAATACTCTCTGCCTAACCGGGACAAGTCTTTTGTCAAAAGAATATTTACCTTGCCGTCGATAATCGCCTTTTCAAGCTTTTTATAGCCCTCACGGTCAAAGTTGGTTCCGCTTGCTCCGTCATCCACAAATTCAAGCGCCGGGTCAACCGTCCACCCTTTTTCACGGGCATATTGCCGTAACATCTGCTTTTGCGTTGCAATACTCATACTTTCGCCGTCCCCGTCGTCCCGGGAAAGGCGGCAGTAAATAGCCGTTCTTTGTTGCCGGTTCATTTATTCTCCTTTCTTTCAGCAACAAATCAGCCTGTAATACTTGCTTCCATTATACTTAATTTTGTTGATTAAAACAAGCGATCTGTTGTGGTGTTTTGCCAATCTCCATTTTCAATTTCTCCCATTCGATAAAAGCTATGTAGGCCGGATTCCCCGGCCCGGTGACGGGATCAGTCAGATTCTATTTCCTGTAAAATGATCCGCTTGATTTTTTCTTCGGCCGTTTCTTTTCCGGCAAAAACAGCGCGGACGATATATTCCGTATTCCCAATCGTGATTCTCCGTTCGTTCTCATTTTCTGTCCCGTCAATTTCAGATATTGACGAACAAATAAAAAGCACCGCCTTTCTGTAAGGTAGTGCGAAGATACGAGATAGGTTATGCTCATGTCAAGAACAGTTGCAGGCGCTTTGTGCTGTGGTGTTTTAGAACGAAACAGCGTTATAAAAATTTTAGGCGCTATAATGCTTTTACCCCATGAAAGCGAGGTGGTAAATATGGGGAGCAAAAAACCGGGACGGCCTACGAACAAGCCTAAGAACATCTCCGTCAAGTTTAAAACGGATGATGAAACCTTCTAAAAGCTCAAGGTTTGCAGTATGGAAACGGTGTTTCACAAGCTGAAATTTTGCGTCAAAGAGTCCACAGGATGTACGATGGCCTGAAAAATGGAAGGAAGGGGCGTGCAATCCAAAACCGCCCGCCGCTTCCAGTACCTACACCGCCGGAACGACCGCTTCAGCGTAAATATTGTATCATGCGCTGCGGCTTCTTTCGACGTGTAGCCGCCGAAAGGAGTAGAGATATAAATGTCCAATTTATTTTTAGAGTATTTTTTGCGAACCTGTAGCGAAATATGCTCTGCATGTATCGTACAAAACGGAAAAGAAGATACAGAATATCAGGAAGTGTCGAAGAAATTTTCAAATCTTTTTTCACAGATCGCCGACAAGCTGGACGAGGATTCTGATTTGATATACCGCTTTGAAGAAGTGGTAAACCAACGGAATTGTCTGGAGGAAGACTGGATTTACCAGCAGGGATTTTGCGACTGCATGTATCTTCTGAAATGGATGAATGCTTTCTCCCTATCTTAAATATGTACGCGGCAGTCTTTTGGCTGCCGCCGTTTCATTGCCTATACGCCCAGAAGGTACTCCAGACTGACGTTGTAAAAATTTGCGAGTTTTACGAGCGATTCATAGTCAGGCTGGGTTCGTCCGGATTCATAGTGCGCGTATGTGGAACGGTCGACGTGAAGAAGTTCGGCGATTTCCCGTTGCCGCAGATCATGATCTTCCCGTAGTTCACGCATCCTGTCGCACAGCTTCAGCGTAACAGGCTTTCCAAGTTCTCTTTTGTTCAAATTCAATTCCTCCTTCCGGCATTAAAAAACACGGAAGGAAAGTAATTCGTCTTATTTTTGATTTCAAGAAAAGCTTCAAGATTTGAACCACCCCCAGACTGGGGGTGGTTCGTTTTGTCTACTGA
Source organism: uncultured Oscillospiraceae bacterium (assembly GCA_902462635.1). Classification (GTDB taxonomy): domain Bacteria; phylum Bacillota; class Clostridia; order UBA1212; family UBA1255; genus Egerieisoma. The sequence goes on along the minus strand of CABQCN010000008.1, from coordinate 10,564 downwards.
ATTACCCTATTACTGTAGATTTTACGCATCAATGGTCTGTGATGCCCAGCTTCTTCCATAGTCTTCTCTTCTGCTTTGGGATCGCTCTGTGAGACAAGGAGGTCATACAAATTTTGAATAAACGTATATCTCAGGCCGTGGAACGTCAGTGCTTCTGATTTTGGCTTATAACCCGGTAGTGGCGCTTTCGTTCTGTCAGCGTCTTTAAATCGGTTGCTGTGATTGGAAAGCCAGTTTTGGATACTCTTGATTTCCCGCTGTACGCCGCCCTTTACGTTATCTGTAATCAGATAATCATTCGGCTGAAGCTTTCGGGCCTTTACCGTGGAAATCAGTTCATTCAGCAATCCATGCTGATAAAGCGTCCGCATAATGACATAGCGTTCTTGCCCGCCTTTGCCCTTGATATACAGTTCTCCGGTTTCAATGGCTTTTTGAATGTGTTCCACACGCATTTTGCAGGCTTCTTCAATCCGTGCGCCGAACAGAGAGGAAATCTTGATTGCATATGAAATATCGGTTCGGCCTAATTTGTCCGCCAATTGCAACGCCGCCGATATCTCCGTCACCGACCAGCTCCGGTCTTCTTTTCCAATCTCCCGCTTACTTAGATTAAGCGTCTTGTTATTAGGAAGTTCAAATTTTGCGCCACTCAGCCTGTGAAAGAAGCGGATACCGGATAAATCGGATAGAATAGTATTTACGGCTATTCCTTCGCTTTTCAGATAGTCTGCATAGGCAATCAGATGCTTATCGCGGATATTGGCAAACTTCTGTAATCCATACTCTTTCGCGAGGAACCCGCAGAACCGCTCTGTAGCATCCCGATAACGCGCCCTTGTTTCAAAGCTCTTTTCGTTGCATTCCCGATAAAGTTTCTTCACCTGCACAACCAAATTATCTTTGATGTTTTCAACCCTTGTTGACATGGGATCATCTCCTTTGATTAGATTTGCGCGGAGAGTATCCCATGTGAAAAAGCAAAGCAAGAAATCTTTATTCCTGATAACAGGGTATGACAAACCAGAGGAATTTTCCCAAATTCCCTTAGTTTCTTCCGTTTTCCATTCAAGGGGAGCGTTTTTGCTTGCCCTGTAGCCGGTTCGCAGCCGGAGCCGGGTGCGTTTCTATCTTGTCTGCGACAATTCAGAAACGCACCCTCGCACGCCGGAAGTCCCTGCACAAATTCCCACCGAACGGAAACCGCTATTTTATTATGCGTAGCATTAGGTTAGTACTGTGACCACCTGTTACAGCGATCGGTGCATATACCCCGAAGGGCGGTCTTGCGACCAATGCGTGCCATAGGAAACCTATGAGGTTTGTACAATCACCTTGTACAATGGCAGGGCTTTGAGTTTTTCAAATGAAAGTGCCTGAAACATTTGCCGACGGTACGTACTGTGCTCCCTCGCCGGACAGGGGTAGCCATCACCGCGCTACACGGGCCTGCGTCCGCTAATCCGCTCCTGCGGATTTCCTCGGGACTTTGTTGCAGACGGTTTTAGGTGGGTGGTGGATGGATCGTATTAATTTACATAACTGATCTGTTAGCTTGTGTCCACCCAGCCTGTTTTTGTTTCAATTTTACCCTCCAAGCGTTTAGTTCTGTACATTAAAATTCCTCCTTCAATTGTTTTTATCGAACCGACGGCACTTTAAAACATCGAAGGAGGAAAAGCAAGAAAAACTCATTAATGCTCCATTGCAATAATTCTATATTTTCTTTCTAAAATTATTTCTAAACTACGCTCTCGTAATTCCGGGTATTTTTCAATAGCTTCCAATATATCGTCATCGACAATGGGAATAATTAATCCTCTATCATCTGCATATGTATCAGCGCAACGTTTTAAAAATAGATCCGTATTATCTATTGAGCGACATGCGATAATTCCAAACCGGCCTCTTTGATAACTGAAGCGGCCACCCATCTGATCTAATTCGGGATTAGCAACCTCGCGACTATAATTTTTACATTCAACAAATACAAAAGGACATGTAATATGAGAAAGATTTGGAAGTCTAAAAAAGAATCCGGTTTCAGCAGAGTTATTAAATGCTATATCAATTCTTTTTCTTCCCTCATTTATCTCCTGTTCTTTTTTAGGAGACGATAAATTGGGGTACACTAAAAATTCCAATATACCTATCATCAAGCTATGATAAACTGACGCATTGTCTCTCCCATATGGTACATTTTTCAACGCATTTGATAAGATATCGCATATTACATTCACATCAATTTCTTCAAATATCTTACCAGTTACTGGCGCAATTAACGTTTTAGTACTGTCTTTAAAATTTTGGAATATTTCCGGATGCTGTTTTGTAAAACGGATTAGATATTCCTTGTTCATCGTATCTTCGTGTTCTCTTACACTCTTTTTTGTAACATATTGGCTTCCATTTTTTCTTTTTTGAACAAGAGATGTTTGTAGCCTTATATTTTCATTCTGTAAAAAATTAAGTACAAAATGCTGCTTATATTCGGCCGAGGAATACTTATCAGAAAATGAAACTATTCTTTTAGGAACTAATAAGATAGGCTTACCATCAACAATTAACCTTTTTGTATATTCATTATTCCATTTTAAATTAATTGAATCCCAGTACGCCCCAGATGGTACGTTATCCTGTAAAGGTATTTCCAGTAATTCGCATTGGTTTTGTGTATACATAATTAAATGCTTTCTAATTATATTAGCTGTCATATCAGAAACTTTATCCCTATCTACATTAGGGACGAAAATTCTGAAATCTTCTATATCTTCCATAACGCCTGATTCAACAGCTCTACTTTGTAATAGTTCCTTAAAAATTGCTTTTGTATCCTGCGGACCCATACCATGACCCTCAGGTTTATCACGAGACATGCCCAAACAAATATCATTAGTTTCACCTAAGTGGGAAAATATTTCTTCTGCTTCTGATATGTGGTTTCCCTGTAGCAATGCTAGTAAATATTCAAAAAAAGAGCGAATAGTGCTATGCGCATCACAAGCAATAGGAAATTCGCATTTTGATATAAAGTAAGGATCTAAAAATAAGGGTGTGTCTTTATCAGTATCTATATCAACAAAATCCAACTCGAATTGGGTTTTCTTTAATTTGAACTTGTCACTTATTTTCATTAAACTTATCTCCTTTATATGAATTTATATTTACATTATACTATATATTCCACATAAAACAACCTAATTTATTCCAAAATTATGGATGTATAAAACTAAAGAGTAGATGATCAGAAATCATCTACTCTTTAGTTTTATAAGGCTGATTTGTTGTTTTTTAATCCTGTCTCGCAATAAACAATTCACCGGGTTGTTCCAACAATAAGCGTAAAGATTTGTACCTAACACGCTTCTATTGTCAATAAGTGAATCTGCATTTATGAATCTTCCAACAACAGGGTCATAATAACGAGTTCCTGTTGCATAAAATCCCGTCTCGGAAGGATTACTCTATGTAAACACAATCACAACGCTATGCCAATAAACCGATAAACAATGTTTATCTTCTGCTGTTTCTGCCTGTTTACCTCTGCCACATGACATACCTCGCCTTCCCTTGACAAGATAAATTGTGTGCGAAATAAAAAGTCATAAAATTATTGTGTAAAAAAATTCCAGCTGTCTTGAATAAATCAGAGTAGCGGGAGAAAAAGAAGTTTGTTTTTATCACAATTTTTATGAATACTACTTCTCATCAATCTCTAAAATTTTATTTTTAACTTTTTTCATGTGAGTATATTCTTTATATATTTTAACCGCAGGGATTAAAACAGTCAAAGCAATAAACATCAATAACAACGGCCAAAGCATTGTCGTTTTGTATGACATTATAAAAATAATAATAAATATTAAAAAGCTATAAAACGAAATGGATATAAAGTGAATGCAGTATTCCCGAAAAGCCTCGTTAACGCTATCTAAGTTAAGATCGCAAACCAAATCTATATTCTTATCATCAATTTTCACAACAGGCAAAATGAGTTTACCTTCTTCTTCTGAATACTTTGACGGTTGATAATTCACTGATATATCTCTTTGATATTTTAAGTCAATTTCAAAACAGCCGCAAAAACTATAAGGCTCAATTTTTTTAACAAAATTCTTAGGAATATTCATAATAAGAATATCAAAAAATCCGCGAATTATCCTTAATGGAATTATTAAGAAGTATGACCATAAAGACATTTTTTTTGACTTTTCTTTATACACTTTAATTTTGGTCAAATCATTATCGGGAACATCAACAGAAACATTATCGCCTGTATAGACTATATATTCTTCTTCAATTAAGAAGTTTAATTTTGTATTTATATCTGATTTAAGATGAATTTTAATCATCATTATAAACCCTCCTCAAATTTGAGTAATGTACAGGGCAAACTATAACAGATCACCCTGTACATCATTTCTTTTACCAAACAAACGGAATAGTGATTTTATTATCCAATCGTTTGTCAGACAATAAATCGAGAATGCCCGCAATAAACCCACCTACAGATAGGAATATTGTAATGTTTGGAACAATCGTATTTAGTATGGTGTTAAAAATAGCTGATGTGGTAGCTCCTGCTATTTTTGAACTTATTGAAGCTACGTTTATTTTGCTTGCCCACCTCTTTCCCCAAATTGGAATTTTTGTTACGACATTCTTTACTGCATTTAGTACAGATGAGGATATTTTCGCAACCGATTTAATCAGATTGATTAAAGGTGTAGAAAGTTTTGTTTTTAAAGTCTTACCTGTAAAAGATTTTGCGGCTGACTTAACAGGTGCAAGATAAGGTGAAATTACCATAAATAGTATATCAAGCGGTACAGATATCATCCAACGAGCGATCGTGAAATATCCTGCCGGGTCATAGTTCATAACGGGGTTGTTATGAGCATAAGCAAACAGAGGAGTAATGCCTAAAATATCCCCTGTGTAGGCCGACAATCCCAAAATTTCAGGTGTATCCGCATTTATGAAACGACCTATTTCCGGATCATAGCATCTTGATTGTAACCAATAAAGCCCGGTCTCGCTGTCGTAATAGTATCCTCTGTAGCGGAAGGGGTTTAAACCGGCATAAATAAAGTCGATGCCGCCGGCTTGCCCCAGGTGCCGTAGGTGTACTCTGTAACTATACTTCCCGTGTTTACATCTAAAACGGCTATTATATCACCCTGAATGTTTTTGCCGTAGTAATATATCCGTACCCGTTGAGTATGTACCCCTGATATCATCTGAGTGATATCAGGGGTACATTGTGTAAATTTGGAGACTATTTAATGAATTTTATTATTGCATATATAAATTCAACCAAAAGTGCTATACATAATAAATCAAATTTAAAATTATTTAAAATGTTTTTTCTTTGTGGCATTAATATATCTGCTTTTATTAAAATTAAATAGATGAAAAACAACATTACCAATGAACATATTACAGTCACCGGATGTATTTGGTTATATAAAAGTCTGAAAATCATAAATACAGCCGGTAATATAAATATTAATCTTAACCTCGGTTTATTTTCAAATATTTTCAATCATTCAGCACTCCTATCTGAAATATATTGATCCATTACGTCCATCGTGGTCTACCATATCAATTAAAGTTGCGATTAACATTCCCGGTGATAAAGATATCAAACCATCAATAATATTTTTTATTTTGCTTACCGTAAATGATCTTGTAGCAGCATTTGCTGCCTTTCCCATTATTTTATATAATATTCCATCCATCGCATTAAAAATTGCTTTAGCTAAACCATCGACTGCTTTTGTATATATACTCTTAAACCACTTGATTTTTTTTGCCCAAGAAGCTAATCTAACAGCATTATATGCAGTAGTTACATAAATTAAAGCAATTAAAACAACATTAATTATAATACCAGCAGCAGTAACGGATATTCTAAATGTACCATTCGGGTCAGCATAATTAACCGGATTATTATTACAATAAGTGAAAAGATTAGTTGAAAGCACATTCCCCAGTTGTAAGAGCATCATCTCTGGAACATCCGCATTTATGAAACGACCTATTTCAGGATCATAGTATCTTGATTGTAACCAATAAAGCCCGGTCTCGCTGTCGTAATAGTATCCTCTGTAGCGGAAGGGGTTTAAACCGGCATAAATAAAATCAATGCCGCCGGCTTCGCTCTCTCCGAGATACTGGCCTGTGGGCTTGCCCCAGGCGTCATACGTGTAGCGGAGCATTACCGCGCCCGTGGAATCGGTCACCGCAATCACGTCGCCCTGCAGATTCTTGTAGTAGTAATATGGTCTGCCGTTGCACACCATACCGCATACCGCGTCTTCATGATCATAAAGATATTCGATATCGTATCCTTCGAACTTCTCCCGAAGAATCTTCGCGCCTTCCAGCAGATACTCGTGCTTTACGCCGTTGACCGTTTTGCTCGTACGCTGCCCGCCGGCATTATACGCGTACGCCGCCGTGCTTCCGTCGAAAGAAGCGCTCTTTAACTGCCGCCCTTTCTCCCAGGTAAACGTGAAGCCTCTGTAGGAGAGCGGATTGCCGCCCGCGTCGTATGTGATCGGCGTGCCGTTGTATGCCGTGAGCAGGTCTTTCCAGTTCCTGTTTCCGTACGTGTACGTATTTCCGCCTTTTGTGCGGATGTTCCCGTAATTGTCATACGTAACCGTCGTAACGGTACTGCCTCTCGTTTCGACTGCCAGCTGGCCCAGACCGTCGTACGCGTACTCCGTGACGCCGTCTGCGCTGTCTTCCACACGCGTGATCCGCTCTTCCGCGTCATAACCGTACGTAATCGTCCTTCCGTTTGCGAACGTGACCGTCTGGATCAAGCCCGTCGCCGGCGAGGATTTCATTATTCCGTTGTCTATGTGCGTTTGCGTCACGCTGCCCGGATGGTACGTGAACTGCCGGCTTAAGAATCCTTTACCCAGCTGCAGCTCGTCGAACGTCTTCCTGCCCAGGTGGTCGGTCTTCCCGTGCGACTTCACTCCCGTCGGCAACGTCGCTACCGTGCCGCCGTCTTCCGTGTGCTCGTACCGGTACGTGCTCCCTGTTCCGCTTGCATCCCGCACCGCTTTGCTCCGGAGCCGCCCTTCGGCGTCGTATGCGTAGAGAACCGTCCCTCTGACCGTCTTCGACAGGATCCCGCCGTCTGCGTTCAGCGTCACATCGCTTTCCGTCATGCGGCTTACGTTCCCGTTCTCATAGTAGTAAGTATATGCTTTGGCACGTAATATGTCAACGCTGCTTACGATGTTTCCGCTTCCATCGTAGAGATACCTGTACTTCGCATTTTCCGTGCCGTTCCGGTCCGTCCACGTCTCTGCTGTGACCTGCCCGAGGCTGTTATAGATTACGTTCATTTTATCGCCGTTTGCGTACTCCACCTGTTTCAAACGGCCGCCGCCGTCTTTATACGTGTATTTTACGAGCGGCGTTTCGATTCCGTTTACGCCGATGCGTTCCGGGTTGCGGAAGGCATCGTATTGCAGCGCGTAGCCCATGCCGTCCCCGCGGGTGATGCCCGTCAGATTGTCCAGCGCGTCGTATCCGTACTCGGCGGCGCCAAGAAGGGAGGCGTTTTTGGAGATCTTCCGCTGCCGCAAGCGGCCGGCCGTGTCATAGAGCGTTTCGGTTTTGACGCCGCAGCGGTCCAGCGTACTTTCGGTACGGGAGGTTGTTTCTTCTACGGTATACGTTGTGACGTTTCCCCTGGCGTCCGTTTCCTCCGTCAGGTCGTTCCCGGAAGCATTGTAAGCAAACGATTTGTATAACGTTCCGAGTTCGCCGTCCATAAACGTCGTTTCCGTCAGGCTGTTGCCGTAACCGTCTTTTGCTTCCCGGAATTCGGCTGCGTCCGTTTCCGCGCTTTCGCCGAGCTCTTCTTCGCCGCCGCTTTCCGAAATTACGGTGAAATCGTCGGCGGACAGGCCCGTTTCCAGACCGCTTCGGACAAGCTGGATACAGTCGAAATATGCGCAGCCTGTGTTATAGCTGTATTCGCAGGATACCAGAATCTTGCTTACGGTCTTGTATTTCTCTTTTGTGAACTGTACGCTTGCAAGCTGCCATTCCTCCGTACACGGGGAGAAATCGGCCGTGTGGCTTTCCGCCGTATTGTCGCTGTAGCGGATTTCCGCTTTCAGCCGGAAGACTGCTTCCTGCGGCGTCTGCCGGTCACGGGCAGGAACCGCCGTACCCTTCGCCCAGCCGGAGAGCGTGAACGTTTCCCGATAGTTTGTGTATGATTTTACCTGGACGCTCTGAGAAATTCTTCCTTCCGTATATGGATTGCTCACGATTTTCAGCGAGCTGTTCAGATCGAACCGCGCTTCCGCCGTCTGCGACGCGTTGGCCGTGCCGGACCAGTATAAATCCGTACGGCTGTCTTCAAAACTGCCGTCCGTCAGCATGTTATACGCATTCGCGGACGCGTTCTTCTCCAGCTGCGGCGCATTTACATACAGCGTCGTCCGGCCGTCCACGTAGATTCCGGCACGGACCGCCTGCGCTTCTTTCAATTCGAACGATACGACGAGCCGGACGTATTCGCTCTCCGCCGCTTTGATATGTTCGCTTTCCGTAAGCAGGATCCCATCCGTTTTGCTTACCGCCAGATAGGCGCCCGGATTCGGTACGTTTTCCGCGCCCGCCGCGTTTGTGAGCAGGCGGAGATATGCGGAGAACGTGTATTGCCCTGCGGGCAGCACATTGGTCGTCTGGTAAAATCCGTTTCGGAGCGATTCTTCATGGTGGGACTGCAGCCGCATCACATATCCGCCGAACAGCGCCGCCGCCTGGCTGTAATAGGGAGCGGCGGTGAAATCCTCCGCGTTTACCGCCGTACCGCTCCAGCGCTTCGGTTCCGAAAAGTCGTGGTTGAAGAGCAGGTTGCTGATATTACAGGCAACCGCCGCGCCGTGCTCCAGGTACGGGTTGATTCCGCTGCCCGGCGTTTCTTCGCCGGCGCCCGCATTTCCGATTCCGTCTGCAGAAAGGTAGCTGCTTACTACGTTGCCTTCCTCGTCGAAGGTATAGATGGTTTTGATACTGTTCCCGCAGGATTCTCCGGCATCCGGACGTTCCTGCGCTGTTACCGTCGTCTTTCTGGCCGCGGCGGCGTATTCAAAGTATTGGCTCTGGCCGGGCGTGCCGTCGGGCGCGTATTCGATGATTGAAAAGACCCTGTTGCTCTCGTCCGGGAAATAACTGACTGCATAAAGAAGCGTGTCGTCTGCGGAAAGCAGCCGCACCGAACCTGCCTGCCCGCTGGCCGCGGTGAGATAGCCGATCTGCGCTTTCCGCCCATCGGGATATGTGATCTGCGTCAGGTATCCGTCTTCGTAAGCGTACGAAACGCATGTCTCATCCGGCGCGACGATCGACGTCAGCTGTCCGGCCGCGGTGTAGTTCAGCGAGAACACTCTGCCTGCTCCATCCGTAACGGAGGTCAGCTTCCCTGACGTATACGTCAGTACGGTGTGATTGCCGGCTTCGTCTGTGATTTCCGTGAGCCTGCCGGCGCTGTCGAACGCGTACGTTTCGCTGCCCCGGTACAGTTTCTTTTCACAAGGGTCATATTTGCAATCGGAGTCTTTGACGTCCGTATACAGGTAGTAATCACAGCACTGCCCGCCGATCGTGCAGCATTTCTTCAGGTCGTTTGACGTACCCTTTCTGAGGTAGATCTCCTCGCCGGTTTCCGTAATATATACGTAGCCGGAACAGGAGACGCCTTCGTGGCGGAATGTTTTGGGCAGCAGGCTCTGCATGTAATTCAGCTTCCAGCCTTTGCCGATCCGCATGGCGCTGAAATCCGCCGTGTTGAGGCCGGCAGAGGCGTTTGCCGTATAGTTCAGGCCCGCAAGCGCTGAGGTATAAGAGTGTTTGATCGTGACCGGCATTCTGGCGCCGCTCCAGACGAAGTCATCCGATTCGAACGCCAGACTGCCGCTTTGCAGATCCACGCTGCCCGTGCCGAAATATCCGAGCGAATGGCTGGTTGTACGCGAAGACATACCGGTGCCGAAAGACGATTCGTAGGATACGGTCAGCTTGGGTACATACGCAGCGGAGGATGTGCCGCCGTACCAGACCATATCGGCAGCGCCCTGGCACGATTCGTCGGTCAGTTTCAGCAGGAGGCCGAACCGGCTCGCGCCCGTTCTGTTCTGTTCGTCCACGAGCGCCGTGACGTCGAAAGTATATTCCGTGCTTCCGCTGCGCATCATCTCATAATCGAGCGGCAATTCGTCAAATGCCGGCGTACAGTTTCCTGCGGCAATATTTCCTGTTACCTTGTACAGTCCGATCCTGGGGCAGACGGCCAAGCTCGTGTTTCCGGACTGCTGCCGGAAGGTCAGTTCCGCCTTTTTGATGCGCATGCTCCGGATCGCCTCCGGCATGTTCAGCCGCAGGTACATCCGCCTGTATTCGCAGGCCGATCCGGCGGCCGTTCCGATCCGGTGCGTCGCCCCGGTGCTCATTGTGCCGTTTACCCAGCCGTATGTCGTTATCTGCGACGAACCCGATACGATCACCTGCGGATCGATCGTAACCG
>CABQCN010000007.1 GCA_902462635.1 uncultured Oscillospiraceae bacterium | reverse complement strand
AGTAAAAACTCCCTTTAATAATTAAGCATTTACCTTGATAAATATGGGTTTTGATCTCCCTAATAATATTTCATACGGTTCCACAGATCGGAACATTTTCTACTGAATCAGCATATTGCAAGCTTGCACGGATATTATATCCCTGTGATAAATAACCAATAAATCGGGTTAACCAAATAAATTTCCCTATATAAGCTGTTGTATCAATGTCTACATTATACGATAATTGTAAAAATGAGTCAATAAAAGCTTGGATAAAACAAATAAAAATTCACATAAAATGTAATATAAAGAAAATTGTGATGAATCCTATAAAAGGAAAGGGTAAAATATAAATACTGGAAACGCCGATAAAGGTTCATCCGGACGGATATCTCTCCTGAAAATCCTGAATGAGACGCGCTATTTCGTCGAAATTTTTATCTCCGGAATAATTATGGGTTTTTACTTTATCATTTTTATAATGGTATTGAAAATCGACATACCATCTTGCTGAATTTAAATAGAATCGGTAACCGGCTTCTTTTTTGACAGATTTGTCCAGCGCTTGTACTGCTTTAAAAAAATCCGGATCTTTTATCTCAACAGAATATTTTGACGGCCGCGAATCGTTATAATTACTTGCGATAATCGTAACATAAGATACTTCGTCCATATCGATATGGTTTTTGATCGCATATACCGACATCCCGATCACTCCGATGATAAAGATCACGCCTAAAACGATAAAAAGCTTTTTATGACGTTTTATAATAGATTTCATGTAATATGCCCTTTTGTTATAATTTTATAGTAAATTGCCGAACCATTTTATCTTCTGATACAAACCCCTCTAAAGCAAGATATAAGGAAGAATCATATGTATTTTTAAATAAAAATATAGAAGGGCAAGATAATTCGCCGGAGAATTTCTTGCCCTTAAAAATACTCGGTCAGATGTCCCCAATGATTTGACAAATACTTAATTTTATAATGACTGGATTTATAATCGCTCATAATACCCCCACTTATATACTTTTCTATTTATATAAATAAAATATTCAATTTCCACGAATAAGTCAACAGTAAATTTATAATAATTCGAATATAAAAAAATTGATCGTGCCTTTTCGATTTTTGTCAAAAACACCATATCTTCCGAATCGCCGGGCTCGGCAGAAATAAAAAAGATCTTCTAAAGACTAGGTACGGTTCATTTAAGATTTTCAAAGTATCTCTCTCCTGCCGGCAGGCCAATGGCAAATTGTGGAATCTCGAATACCTTTTTAATTTTATCTTGCAATTTTCCCTTTAAAAATGTATCATAAAAAACGTATGTTCCTTTATGAGGGCAACATTTTCAGAAGTATCAAAACGGAGGAAATTTGGAATGGTTGTCAATGAAGCGATCCGGTATTTCAGGGTCACGCCGCAGATTGTGCCGGCAGATCGGGAAACAGAAATCACGATCCGCAGCCTCGATCCCAAAAACGGCTTTCAGGACGGCAAAAAATACCGGCTCCGGTATTTTGCGGTTGACAGAAGCGGGACTCTTCCCGCGCCGCTGTGGCGCGAGATGGAAGTCGTCGCCGCGGAACGCGCGATCACCTTTACACAGTGTTTTTGCGGAGAGCAAGAGCATTATGTGGATATCGAAGGTATCGACGTAACGAAAAACCTCCGATTTTTTATTTATTCCTTAGAGGAAGATCTTTTCGGGAAAATTCCCATGAAGGGCGACTTCCATATGCACAGCAACAATTCGGATGGCGCGGATTATGCGCCGCACGTCCCCGCGATGTGCCGTAAAATCGGATTCGACTTCATGGCGCTTACGGATCACCGGCAATATGCTCCTTCGCTGGAAGCCATTGCGGCGTACGAAGACGCCGCGGTCGACCTGATCATGATGCCGGGAGAAGAAGTGCATCCGGATGGGAACAACGTCCATATGATCAACTTCGGCGGACGGATCAGCATCAACGATTTCATGCGGGAACACCCGGAAGTATATCGGAAGGAAGTACAGGACATTTTACAGACGGAAGAAAGCCTGCGGGAAGTAACGGGAATGGGGCGTGAAATCTGCGCTTCCTGTATCTGGTGTTTTCGGAAAATACGGGAAAACGGCGGACTCGGTATTTTTTGTCATCCGTATTGGTATATCCCGGAGGGCTGTCAGGATCTGAAAGAAGTCAACGAATATCTGTTCCGGCATACGCCGCAGGATGCGGAGGAATTGGTAGGAGGATATTTCAAAGATCAGACGTTCAGCAACGACCTGGAAATCGCGCGCTTCCTGCAGTCCTATTGGGAGGGGAACAAGCGCGGCATCGTCGGCGTCAGCGACGCCCATTCCACGGAGAACGGCGAGTTGTTCGGCTGGTATTACACGATCGTATTTGCGGACGAAGCCGGCGGCAGCGCCGTCATCGACGCCGTGAAAAACCGCCGCAGCGTAGCCGTTATGCAGCTGCCGGGTGAAACGATGCACATTTACGGCGATTTCCGGCTCGTGAAATACGCGCAGTTCCTGGCGGCAAACTATTTTCCGCTGCATGATGAAATGTGTGCGGAGGAAGGCTACCTGATGTACCGGTACTGGTCGGGCGGCAAAGATCCGCGGGCGGCGGAAATGCTGCGGCTCATAAAAGGGCAGACCGCGGAATATTATAAAACCGTTTTTGGCAAATAAGGAGGAGTTCTATTTATGAAAGATAAATTAACGGCAATACAGAAAGAATTCGAGGAGCGGATCGAATCCGCCTCCGTTCCGGACAAGCTCGAAGAATTGAAAGTCGCGTATCTCGGCAAAAAGGGAGAACTCACTTCGATTCTGAAGGGCATGGGACAATTGAGCGCTGAAGAACGGCCTGCCGTAGGGCAGCTCGTAAACAAGGTCCGCGCGCATATGGAACAAAGCATCGCAGAGAAAGCCGAGCAGTTAAAAGCCGCTGCCCTGCGCGTCAAATTGGACCGCGAAGCCGTCGACGTTACGATGCCCGGAACGGCGAAGCACATCGGCTCCCTGCATCCGATCAATCAGATCAGCGACGAGATGAAGGATTTGTTTATCGGCATGGGCTACGAGATCGCGGATGGCCCGGAAGTCGAATTCGATTATTATAATTTTGAGGCGCTCAATCTTCCGGAAGGGCATCCGGCGCGGGATACGCAGGATACCTTTTACATTACGGATAAAATGCTGCTCAGGACGCAGACGTCTTCCGTGCAGATCCGCGTCATGGAGAACCGGAAGCCTCCGATTAAAATCATCTGCCCCGGAAAGGTATATCGCGCCGATAATGTAGACGCGACGCATTCTCCGATTTTTCACCAGATCGAAGGGCTTGTGGTGGATAAGGGCGTGACGATGGGCGACCTCAAAGGTACGCTGGAGGTATATGCGAAGCATATGTTCGGCCCGGAAACGAGAATTCGTCTGCGGCCGCATCATTTCCCGTTCACCGAGCCGAGCGCGGAGGTTGACGTATCGTGCTGGACGTGCGGCGGCAAGGGCTGCAGGATGTGCAAAGGAGAAGGCTGGATCGAAGTATTGGGCTGCGGGATGGTGCATCCCGACGTTCTGCGCCGCTGCGGCATCGACCCCACGGTTTACAGCGGGTTCGCATTTGGAATCGGCGTTGAAAGGACGGCTATGGCGCGCTTTGGCGTAACTGACATGCGGCAGTTCTTTGAAGGCGACACACGTTTTCTGTCACAATTCTGATCGGATCGGGAAAGGGGTATTAAAATGATAGCACCGTTAAAATGGCTGTTGAGCTATACAGATTTAAATATAAATTCGAAAGAGGAAATACACGCTCTGGCGGAGGAGATGACGCTTACGGGCACCAAAGTGGAAGAAGTCGTTTCCAAAGGCGCAGAAATCGACAAGGTCGTCGTTGCCAAATGCCTGGAAGTCAGGAGACACGAAAACTCGGATCACCTGTTCGTTTGCAAACTGGACATCGGGGCTGACGAACCGATCCAAATCATAACCGGCGCCCAGAATATGCGCGCCGGCGCATACGTTCCCGCGGCGCTCGACGGGTCCACGCTCGCGGGCGGCCGGAAGATCAAAGCCGGAAAGCTGCGGGGGCTGGATTCCAACGGCATGATGTGCTCTTTCGAAGAAATCGGGCTGGATTGCAGCGACTATGAGGGCGGAAGCAACGATGGCATTATGATTATACAGGATCTCGGAGAATTTCGCGGTTACAGCGAATCGGATTTTGAAAAAATGATCGGAATGGATATCATTCCCGCGCTTGGCGCCGATGAAACCGTGATCGACTTTGAGGTGACGTCGAACCGCGCGGACTGCTTCAGTATGTTAGGCTTGGCGCGCGAAGCCGCGATTACGATGAAGGGCCGTTTCCGAAAGCCGGAAATTCAGTTGAAAGAAGAAAGCGCGGTACGGGCGGCAGACGTGCTGGAGGTTGAGGTGAAAGCGCCCGATCTTTGTCCGCGCTATGCCGCGCGGGTCGTTACGGACGTCCGGATCGGACCGTCTCCCAAATGGATGAAAGAGCGGCTGCAAGCCGCGGGCATCCGCGCGATCAACAATATCGTAGATATTACGAACTATGTCATGCTCGAATACGGCCAGCCGATGCATGCATTCGATAAACGCACGATTCAGGGGAATAAAATCATCGTCCGGCGTGCCGGGGACGGAGAAAAGCTGACGACGCTTGACGAGCAGGAGCGGACGCTCGACAGCTCTATGCTTGTCATTGCCGATTCGGAGAAAGGCAGCGCGATCGCGGGCGTAATGGGCGGACTTCATTCGGAGATCGAACCGGATACTACGGAAATCGTATTTGAGTCCGCCGTATTCGACGCCGTAACGGTGCGGAAGGGCGCCAAAAAGGTAGGTTTGCGGACGGAAGCTTCGTCGCGTTTCGAAAAGGGTCTTGATACCGTAACCTGTTTGGAGGCGCTCGACAGAGCGGCGCAGCTCGTGGAGGAGCTGGGGGCCGGAAAAGTTTGTCCGGGCGTGATCGACCGGTGCGCGGCGGAAAAGGAAGAACGCCGGATTCCGTGCAGCGTGGAATGGATCAATACGTTTATCGGCATTTCCGCAACGCAGGAGGAAATGGAAAAAATCCTCACGGATCTCGAATGCAAGCCGTATTTCGACGCGGGATACGTCATTCCGCCCAGCTTCCGCGGCGATTTGCTCTGCGACGCGGATATTGCGGAAGAAATCGCAAGATTTTACGGGTACAACAAAATCGAATCGAGCCTCCTGACCGGCTGCGCCGCTACGCTCGGACGCAGGAACCGGAAGCAAAAAATACAGGATCGCATCCGCAAACTGATGACCGGTTTCGGATATAACGAAATGCTGACGTTTTCTTTTGTCAGCCCGTCCGTATTCGGAAAATTGAATCTGCCGGAAGACAGCGCGCTGCGGGACGCGGTCGTCATCCGAAATCCGCTGGGAGAGGATTACAGCATCCTGCGTACGACGATGCTGCCGTCTCTGCTG
Source organism: uncultured Oscillospiraceae bacterium (assembly GCA_902462635.1). Classification (GTDB taxonomy): domain Bacteria; phylum Bacillota; class Clostridia; order UBA1212; family UBA1255; genus Egerieisoma. The sequence goes on along the minus strand of CABQCN010000007.1, from coordinate 7,921 downwards.
GAATCCTTATCGAACAATCATGCGCACCGCGTTGAGGAAGCGTCTTTGTTTGAAATTTCCTATGTATATTTAAAAACAGAGCGTTATCCGTATGAGCTGCCGGAACACCGCGAACTCCTCACCTTCGGCGGATATGCCGCCGGGGGGACCGCCGACTTTTTCTCCTTTAAAGGCGATGTGGAGACGCTTCTGAACGCGCTCAAAATCAGCAGATATGAATTCGAACCGGAGCAGGGTCTGCCTTATCTGCATCCCGGCCGCACGGCGCGCCTGCTGATCGGCGGGAAAGAAGCGGGCGTCTTCGGACAGATCCATCCTGCGGTTGCGCAGAAATGGGGCTGTCCTGAAAACACGTTTGCTGCGATGCTCAGAACGGATCTCCTCGAATGCAATACCGTCGATGTGCCGAAGAACAAAGATCTCCCGAAGTTTCCGGCGGTGTCGAGAGATCTTGCTGTCGTACTGGATGCGGAGATTCCGGCGGGGCATGTATGATTCGTGAACGCGGCGGAAAATCGCTGGAGCGCTGCGCGCTGTTCGACTGCTATATCGGCGCGCAGGTGCCTGCAGGCAAAAAAAGTCTCGCATACGCGCTTACCTTCCGCGACGCCTCCAAAACCCTTACGGATGAAGACGTCAATAAATTTATGAAAAAGATTCTGAACGGCTTGGAGACCAAATTCGGAGCCGCTCTCAGATAACGGAGCCTAACATGAGTATTTACGAATTCTTGAAAGAACAAAATGCGCAGGAACCCGCTGCCGGCAGCCGGCTGCCTGACAGCGGAGACCTGCACCTGCGGCCGGGCGAAGCCTGGGTGCCCGGCGCGTTCGAAGGGATCCTGCTGCGGACGGATTCGCGGATCAAGCAGCATGTCGTCGTAAATTACCGTATTGCGAACCGGGTGAAAAAACAGGCGCTGCGTCCCTCGAAAGCGCACGCCGCGAAATTGATGAAATCCTTAACCAAATATTCCGCCATTTCCCTCGCCGATCCGCTTTGCTCGATCTGTATCGCGCTCAAGCTGGATCTTGCGCTGCGCGGAGAGAAGCGCGAGCCGGTCAAAATCGGAATCGCCCTGCTCGGAATCTGCGGAAATCCCGATGATCTGGAACTTTTAAAACCGCTGGGAATCCATGACGAATTCACGCTGTATGTGGCAGGGACGGCCGTCCGTCTGCTGGACAACGCCGCGCGGAACGCATATCTCCTTTCCCTGGCGGGGAACGTACAGGGGTGGGGTAAAATTTCCATTCTCTATGAACTGGATTATACAGATCCCGCCGTGCGGCTGTGGGCGGTCAAATACGGCTGCGAAAATACCGTGGGGCTTTCTTATCTTTCCAATGTCTGCGCGACAAAAGGAAGAATGGCGGAGGTGCTTTCCCAGCTTCTGGAGGGAAAATTCTCCCCGGAAGAAGAGCGGGAATTGTTTCACGGGATCTGCGATATCTTTGCGGGACTGCTGAAACCGGCAGAAAACAACGACGGACTCAGCGAATATGCCGACGCCCGTGCGGCTGCAAAATATTTTACCGCACTCTGTGATCAAAAGCCGGAGCTGGCATCCGCGGACGAACGTGCGGCGGAGATCCGGGACGGGCTGAAATTTATTTTATAATTTATTGAAAGAAGGGAATTTCGAAATGGCAAAAAAAATCGCAATCATAACGGGCGCGTCTTCCGGCCTGGGCAGAGAATTTTTAAAAGCGCTGCTGCCGGATTCCGCGGAATTCGATGAGATCTGGATCATCGCGCGGCGGCGGGAGAAACTTGCGGAGGCGGCTGCGGAATGCGGCGGTACCGCCGGAAAGATCAAGGCGGTTTCCATGGATCTTACCGAAAAAACGGCGTATGATGAGCTGGAAAATATGCTGAAAGCCGCGGAAGCGGACGTCAGGGTTCTGATCAACAACGCCGGCTGCGGCGTCCTCGGCAACATCGCCGAGATGCCCGCGGATGGGCAGATCCGGATGACGGACCTGAATGTGCGGGCGCTCACGGCGGTCGCCGCGATCGTTGTAAAATATATGGGCGCGGGAAGCTATGTTATCAACACCTGCTCGATCGCCTCCTTCGCGCCGACGCCGCGGATGACGGTATACAGCGCGACGAAGGCGTATGTGCTCAGTTTTACGAAGGGACTGCATGTTGAACTGAAACCGAAAGGGATCCATGTGCTCGCAGTCTGCCCGAGTCCGATGCGTACCGAGTTCCTGGATGTTGCTGGCATCAGCGGCGGCAAGTCGAAAGCATTCGAAACGCTTCCTTATTGCGATCCGCGTATGGTGGCGGAGAATGCGGTGAAATATGCGAAGAGAGGAAAGTGCGTCTATACGCCGCGGCTTTTTTATAAATTTTACAGGGTCCTCGCCAAATTGCTGCCTCATAATTTAGTTATGAAAATGAGCAAAACGTGACGTTGACAGAAGAAGCCCGCAACAGTATAATATTTACTGCATGTTTTAATAGGGGGGCATGATTCTTTTGCGTTTTAAATTGAAATATTTATTGCTTGTTCCGATCGACCTGATTGCGATCTTTTCGGGATATGCGCTCTGCTTTTTGTTGTGGAATTTGAATCTGACGGAATATCGTGCGGTTCCCGCGCTGGATTTGGTTTCCTATCTGCCGCTTCTTTGCGCCGTTGCCGCGGTATATCTGATTATTTATTTTCTTTTCGATATGTATAATATCTCGCTGCGGCAGATTTCATTTCCCGATCTTTTCACGATTTTTTTTGCAAATCTCACATCGTTTATTTTCTCTGTGACGCTGAATTTCTTTTTTGACAATATTTTCAAAAATTTACCATCTTTTCATTACAGCGTGATCGTGCTCGCATCGATCCTCATTCTGCTGGAAGTCTGCCTCATACGCTGCGCGCCGCGCGCCGTAACCGTGCTGCGCTATCAACTGAAATACAGAACCGATAAGAGCAAAAAGAATGAGAACGTCATGATTTACGGGGCGGGACAAGCCGGAAGCACGCTTTACAAAGAATTTTTGCGCAATCCGGGACTTGGGTACAAGGTCTGCTGTTATTATGACGATGATCCGCAGAAAGCCGGCGGGCGGCTGAACGGCGTGAAGATATACGGCCCGGGCAGCAATCTGCAGAAGGTGGTCGACGATCACGCCATCAAAACGATTATTATCGCCGTGCCATCTGTGACGGGAGAGCATCAGGCGGAAATGGTCAATAAATGCAAGACGTTGGGCTGTAAGCTGAAGATCCTTCCGCTGTTATATGACATGATTATAGAAAACGAAAATTTATACCGCAATATCCGCAATATCGACGTCAACGACCTGCTCGGCAGAAAAGAAACGAATCTCAATCTTGACGACGTCAACGGATACATCCGGGATATGACGATCCTCGTCACCGGGGCCGGGGGATCGATCGGATCGGAACTCTGCCGCCAGATTGTCAGATTCAAACCCCGGAAGCTTGTTCTGTTTGATATTTATGAAAATAATATGTACGACCTGATCAGCGAACTCACGATCAACCTGCGGCTGGATCAGGAGCTGAAAATCGTTTCCTACATCGGTTCGGTCCGCGAATTCGACCGCATAAATCAGATTTGTCAAACGGAACGCCCGGACGTCATCTTCCATGCCGCGGCGCATAAACACGTTCCGTTCATGGAAGAGTCCCCCGGAGAGGCGATCAAAAACAATGTGTTTGGCACATATAACGTTGCGAAAGCTGCGGATTTGAACCGTGTTAAAACGTTCGTGCTGATTTCCACGGATAAAGCGGTCAATCCGACGAATGTTATGGGGACGACCAAACGCCTTGCGGAGCTGGTCGTACAGGCATATGCGCAGAAAAGCAGCACCAAATTTGTGGCCGTCCGCTTCGGAAACGTATTGAACAGCAACGGCAGCGTCGTTCCGCTTTTTAAACGCCAGATTGAAAGCGGCGGCCCGGTGACCGTTACGCATCCGGAAATTACGCGGTTTTTCATGACCATTCCGGAGGCGGCCCGTCTCGTCATCCAAGCGGGTTCGATGGCGAACGGCGGTGAAATATTTGTGCTGGACATGGGAAAGCCCGTTAAAATACTCGACCTTGCAATGGACATGATCCGTATTTCCGGCTATACGCCCGGCGTCGATATGAAGATTGAATTTACAGGACTGCGCCCCGGAGAAAAATTATACGAAGAGCTGCTTCAGGATGAAGAAGGAACGTCGGAAACATCTCACGACGGTATTTTTGTCGGAAGCCCTTCGAATGTTTCCTGGGAAGAAGTCGAGGCGATCCTTGAGGATCTGCGGCAGGCGCTCGCCACGCTTTCGGAAGACGAGATCATAGCGTGCCTGAAAAGGAATGTCCCCACGTACCGGCCGGAACGAAATATGGAGAAAAAGGTATATAGTTCAGCGAAAGTTAATTGAATATTCAAAAAAATTTCTTCCGGAGACATGCGCAATACAATATCCTTTTATATACTTTAAAGCACTTAATCGCGCGGCATGTGCTTTTAAATACTAAAAATGCATGAATTTCGGAGGTCAGATTGCATGATTGAGATAAAAAATCTCACGAAACGATACGGGCAAATACGGGCTGTCGACGACATTACGTTGACAATCAAAAAAGGTGAAATTCTGGGTTTTCTGGGACCGAACGGCGCCGGAAAGTCGACCACGATGAACGTTTTGACCGGATATATATCGGCCACGTCGGGAACGGTGTCGGTCGGGGGATACGACATCATGGACTCCCCCAAAGAGGCAAAAAGCCTGATCGGATATCTGCCGGAACAGCCGCCGCTGTATTACGATATGACGGTGATCGAATATCTGCGTTTTATCTGCGATTTGAAAAACGTCCCGCTGCGGCAGCGCAAGCGCCAGCTGGACGAGATCTTATATCTCGTCAAAATCGGCGATATGAAAGACCGTCTGATCAAGAATCTTTCCAAGGGATACAAACAAAGAGTCGGCGTCGCGCAGGCGCTTGTGGGAAATCCGCAGGTGCTCGTGCTGGACGAGCCGACCGTAGGGCTGGATCCCAAACAAATTATCGAGATCCGTAAATTGATCGGCGCTCTGCGCCATGAACATACGATCATATTGAGTACGCATATCCTGCAGGAGGTCAACGCCGTATGCAGCACGGTGGCCGTTATCAATAAAGGCAGACTGGCGGCGTCGGGTTCCGTTTCCGATTTTACCGCCGCGGAAGGGACCGTCAATAAATTTATGATCAGCGTCGTGGGCGGCAGCGGCAAACCGGAGATCCAGAAAGTGCTGCAGGGCGTGGACGGCGTGCGGCGGGTGGATTTCGTGCGCGTCGACAAAGACGCGTTCCTGTTCAATGTGGAATCAGAAAAGAAAAGCGATGTCAGGCGGAGCGTGTTCAATGCGGTCGCGCATGCGAACATGGCTGTGATCGAACTGCGTCCGCTCGGCCGGACACTGGAAGAAATATTTATCGATATCGTCAGCAAGGAGCAAAGCTCCCCTGAAACGGATTAAACCAAAGGTGCGTGTTATTTATGTTTACGATTTATAAGAGGGAGATGGCGTCTTATTTCCGTTCTCCCGTAGCGTATTGTATCATGGGATTTTTTATGGCGATCGTTGGGCTGATGTTCTGGGTGAACAGCATTCTGAATGCGTCCGCGCAGTTTTCCGTAACGCTCAGTTCCATCGGCGTGTTCCTGACCTTCATCATACCGATCATGACGATGAAGCTTTTGTCGGATGAAAAGAAAAACGGAACGGAAGTGCTGCTCAGAACGTGCCCGGTTCCGATGTGGAAAATCGTGACCGGCAAATACTTTGCTTCCGTTACCCTGTTTCTGATCATGACGCTGCTGACGTTTCTCTTCCCGATCCTGATCGCCTTCCTGGCGGAAGACGGCGCGATTCTGGGAACGGCGCAGGATTTCGGCAGCTATATCGGATTCGTTTTGCTGGGAATTTCTTACCTGGCGATCAGCCTCTTCGTATCTTCTTTTACGGAAAGCCAAGCGGTGGCGGCGGTAGCCGGAATCGTAACGTTGATTATATTCTATTTCCTGCAGTCGATCGGCGCTTCGCTCGGAACGGCGTTCGGCGCCGCGCTGCAATGGCTGGCGCCGCTGGCGCGGTATCAGGATTTCACGGTGGGATCTTTTAATTTCGCTTCGCTCATTTATTATATTACATTTTCGGCGATGCTCGTATTTATGACCTACATCAATCTGGAAAGAAAACGCTGGAATTGAAGCGCCGCTATTGAAAGGAACAGAAACCTATGTGGAAAAAAGAAAAAAATAAAAACGATAAGGAACATGCGGAACAAAAATCCGGAAGCCTGTTCAAACGGCGGCTCAATTACGGGATCGGGTATATCCTGCTGATTGCGGCGGTTTTGATCGTATTCATCGTGGTAAACGTATTGTTGGAACGGCTTCCCATGTCGGTAGACCTGACCGCCAACGACCAGTTCTCCATTACGTCTGAAACGAAAGAAATTTTAAAGAATCTGAACGAAGATGTGGAAATCATCGCACTTTATGACCGCGTCAAAGGCATGGCGGATACGAAGCGGGCGGAAGTCATCCGGATTCTGGACCTTTATGACGCATATTCGCGCGTAACGGTTTCTTACGTATCGCTCGACAGCAATCCCAATATCATCAACGACACGGTGGGGCAGGCGAATGCGGCGGCTTATTCGGAAGGGGATTATATCGTAAAAAGCGGAAAACGCACGAAGCGCATCGCGGCGAACGATATGTTTGAGACGGATACGCAGTATATCAGCAACATCATCCCGGTAACATACGCAACGGGAAATCAGACAGAACTGAAGGTCAGCACCGCAGTCAGATACGTTACGAGGGAGTCGATTCCCAACCTGTACGTATCCACGGGCCTGCAGGAAACAGATAAATCCAACTACAGTAAAATATTCGAAGATCTGGATAATATGAATATCCTTGTAAAGGAACTCAATCTCTCTCAGGTGGAGGCCATTCCGGAAGACGCCGGCGCGATCGTATTCCTGAGTCCCAAACGCGATTTATCCGAGGTGGAATACGATCTGCTGCACAGCTGGCTTATTAATGGCGGAATGGTGTTTTTTGCCTTTGACTCGGATCGGACGGGCGTCCGTCTCGACCGCTTCAACGAGCTGCTTTCGGGGCTTTACGGCTTGTCGGTCAATAACGACATCGTATCGGACGAGGAGGCATACCGGATTGCAGCGGCGGCAAAATCCTCGGTAATCACGGCCTCCGCGCAGAAAAACGGGCCGCTCTCCGTAATTAACCTGGAGAAGAGTTACTTTTCTTTTGATTCTAGAAGCATCAACGTACTCAGTACCGCCGGCTATTTTGAATCGTTTCCCCTGGTTCAGACTTCTTCCTCCGCGACAAGCACCGCTTACGGGAGCGGCGCGGAAACGAAAGGCGTGGCGACGCTGGCCGCATGCGGGGATTATTACGGAGACGGGCATAGAACACGCGCCGTGGTAATGGGTTCCAGTCTCGGACTCACGGATGAAAACATCCAGAAATATTCCGATACATCCTCGGAGCTGCTGTTCCTCTACAGCATCGACTGGATGATGGGAGACGACACGATGGAGTCTCTGGAGATTGAAACGAAACCATATTCGACGACCGTTCTTACGGTAGACAATGTGAAAAGCAAATGGATTTTCGCATTTTCAGTCATTATTTATCCGCTGGCCATTATCGCCGTAGGCGTCGTGATTTGGCTCAGAAGGCGTCATCTGTAATAGGAGAGGATGCGGGTTTATGAAACAATATAAAACGACGATCATATCGTTGATCATCATCGCCGTGGTGATAGCGGGCTTTTTCATTGTCTCGGCCGTACTCGAACGCAATAAGAGCAGCGAAAATCCTGCGGATGGCACCGCGGAAGAAGCAAAAACCGAAACGGTATT
>CABQCN010000006.1 GCA_902462635.1 uncultured Oscillospiraceae bacterium | reverse complement strand
GCTTTCATTTACCGTCCGGTTCGCCCAGGAGAGCATTGTCTGAATATTGTGAAAAAGCTCTTCTTGATTTTGATATCTTTGTGCGCATTCCTGCAGCGCCCCATCTTTTTCAATAAAAATCCCATCCGTACCGTTAATCATAATTTCGTTGACGGCGCCATCTTCCATAAATGGCTGGATGATCCCCATTCTGCGTCTGCCATTGAAAACATCTGCCAGCAGGGTTTCCCTGTCCAAGCACACCATTGGGATCTTCTGTTCCAGTTCTTCGATACAGCTTCTGATCAGGCTCTTCAGCTCCGCATCGCTGTATTCCCGAGCCATATCCATAAGACGACCGAGTTTCCGGTCGACAATTTCCGCCAATTGTTTTGCTTCTATGAAATCTCCCCCCTTCCGCGATTCCATGTAAGCAAAATATATCCCGTTTTCCCCTGAAAATCAACACTTTTCGTTCGTCATATTTCGTCCCGGAGCGTCGATTTTCGTCGAAAATCCGGCATGAAATCAGCAAACAAAAACAAAAAAATCCCGGAGGCCGCGGCGCTCCGGGATAAAAACAACCGATTCTCAATCGTGATCAAAGTCATCGTCATCCGTCATGTACTCCCTGCCGGAGACACGCTTTCTCGACCGTTCCGCTTCAATAAGATCGGAAAGCGTTTCTTTGACCCATTCAGGATTTTTCACCGCCTTAATGTCGAATTCGGGCGTGGATTTGTCCGCGGAACAGCAATGGATCGTGCCGACTCCGAAAATTCTCTGGCGAAGGCTCTTTTTTAAAGTCACATCTAAAATCCGATAGAGCCTGACCTCTTCCTCATTGAGACTCAGGAAGCCGGTTTTTATGAGCAGCTTTTCTTCCGTCAAAGAATATTTCGTAAAAGACAGCGGCAAGCCGAACAGCGTCCTTTTTCTGTCCTGCCAGCAGTAATCGAGTTGGATCTTCTCTCTTTTCGCCATTTCTGTTCCTCCAAAAATAAATGTTTATATTTTTTACTTATTTTAGCATAGATTCATTAAAAATCCAGCGGGAAGATGCAAATTAATATTGACAATCTATTTCATTATGATAAACTGATGCCATAAAAATATTTTGGAGGGACTTAAATGAAGAATTCCATTTTTAAATTTCTGATCGTTTCCGTGATAATCGCTTCGATGATGCTTTTCGGATCGTTGACCGCGTTTGCCGCTGACGTAGACGTCACGGAAGATATCGGCGCCGCCGGAGATTACAAGCTGACAAGCAACATCAGCGGAACCGTGGAGCTTTCGAGCGGTACATATCAGATTGATCTGAACGGATTCACCTGGACAGGCATTCTCAAGATCAAGGGCGCAACCGTTACGATTACCGATTCCGCGAAAGACGGCGTGATCACAACAGCGGATAATGATGTCATTATGCTGGAAAGCGGCGCGCTGACCGTGACCGGGATCAAAATAGAGGGCAATGCCAGCGGCTGTGACGGAATTTTTGTCTCCGGCGGAAAAGCTACGATTAACGATTGTACGATTTCCGCGCTGAGTTCTGCGGTTCAGAATAAGGGCGGCGAAGTTACGATCAACGGCGGAACGTATTCTTCCGGAAACAATGCGCTGAAAGTGAACGGCAACAGCATGATCACCGTAAACGGCGCCGAACTGAACGGGGACCTTTATATCGGCGATGACAACGCTGCATACGATACCATAGAAAAGGCGTTCGTCGCAGGCTCCGGGTACAAACTCGTCATTTCGGAGAAAAGCGAAGACGGAACAAAAATTACAAAAGCTTCTTTCGTAAAAGAAAACGAAGAAGTTCCCAGCACACCGAAGCCGAGTACGCCTACGCCTTCCAACCCGGACAAACAGCCGAGCACCGGCGACGCGGGAAGCATCATTCTGCTGGCTTTTGCTTCGTTCGCCGCAATGGTAGCGCTCAAGAAGAAAAAAGAAGCTTGACGGATTGACAGCTATACAATAATTCATTAAACTGTTCCGTAATTTCAATCGAGAAATGGCGGGGCAGTTTTTTATTGCGGAAAGGATCTCCAATGAATTTCGAAAAAAGCGCGGAAACAACACCATACGAGACAGGACAGACCGACAGAGAGCAAGAAATTTTCCACAGACATATCCACAGTTTGGTTTTAAGCGGTACAGAAACTTCATTGAAACTCGAAAACAATGTCTGGCTCGCGCCGCTTGCCGGAATAAGCGACCTCGCATTCCGCCTCATCTGCAAAGAATGCGGAGAGATCCTGGCGGGAGAACCCACAGCCGCTCCCGGTCTTGTCTTTACAGAAATGATCAGCGCAAAAGGCGTTTATTACAAAGGAAATAACAGTATTCGCCTGGCGGATACCGATCCGCGCGAGCAGCCGGCCTCCGTTCAGATTTTCGGAAGCGAACCGGAAATTATGGCGAAGAGCGCAGAATTATTCCGGGAGCTGGGCGCTCCCGCGCTGGATATTAATATGGGCTGTCCTATGCAGAAAATTACCGCCAACGCAGAGGGCAGCGCGTTGTTGAAAAATCCGTCGCTTGTGGAAAAAATCGTCTCCGCCGTAGCCGCCGCATCCGGGCTGCCCGTCACCGTAAAAATACGCAGAGGGTACGAAAGCGGGCACGAGTGCTGCGTTCAAGCGGCGCTTGCCGCCGAAGCGGGCGGCGCCGCGGCGATCACCGTACACGGCAGATTCCGGGACGAATATTATACGGGAACCTGCGATCTCCAATCCATCGCCCGCGTCAAACGGGCCGTGAAAATTCCCGTGATCGGCAACGGGGACATTACGTCAGCCGCGGCGGCGTGCAGGATGTTCGAACAAACGGGATGCGATGGCATCATGATCGGCAGAGCGGCGCTCGGAAGGCCCTGGATCTTTTTCGACCTGCTGGGGAAAAAGAATCCGCATCCGATAAAATCCGCTGAAATTTTAACGGTAATCAGCCGTCATATCCAATATGCGACAGCCTTTAAAGGAGAACGGCAAGCGGTCCGCGAGCTGCGGAAACATCTGGCATGGTATACGAAAGGACTCCCCCATGCCGCGGCCGTACGCGACCAGATTTTTAAGGCAACTACCGTGGAAGACGCGCGCACGCTTATCAAACGGCTTTGGAACGATTCGGAACATTCTTCAAAATAAATGGTACAGTTTCGAAAATGCTGCAATTCCTCATATTTTAGTTGTAATTATAATATTTTACTGATATAATGGCAACGATTTGAAATACAAATTTGATAACAGCATAAAATGCTGTTTTCCGTCGGGTGCTTTGCTTCCTGCCGCAAGGCAGATTCCGGAGAACTGGATTATGCAAAAATATGGACGTATGCGCCGTCCCGGACATTACAGTTTCAATGCATTCTCAACGCGGCGGAAGAAATGGAACCCAATGTTTTCGATACGGTCCTGACACAGATTTCCGGCACGGCGACTCTTGAATATAAAAAGGATGCCTGCGCGATCACGATGAACCGCATAAAAGTAAAAATCACGGCGGGAGAAGTAGATTTCAATTACGACTCGACTGTAAAATACACGGATGAAAGAGATATCCTGCGAAATACTCCTTTTCGGATTCTGCTGGATAAAAGGCTTGTATGTACTTTTGACGCGTCCGGTAAGATCAAAACAATGGAAGGATACGACCTCATTACCGATGCGCTGAACCAGCAGGCCGGACGCTCGGAACCTGCCTTTCAAATCAAGCGGGCTTTCTACGAATATTTCAGCGAGGATACCTTGAAATTTATTATTGAGCGAACGACAGGAAGCATTCCGTTCCAGACGGTTGCCGAAAATTCCGAAATCCGGACCGATTCCGGAAACGTATTGCCGTACGGCTGTGATTTCAGTACGGCGTTCCGCTATAACGGACTGCCTGCAGAGGGCCATGATTTCGATATTACAGGCAGCGTTTCAGCTGTAAAAGAGTATAACGGAATCAAATTCGATCTGTCCGGGGAAACGACGGGTAAAATGAAAGTATACGAAAGTTCCGGCAGCAGCAGCCGCTTTCGCGAAGGATATGAACAGAGCAGTTTAAAGGGCACGGAAACGTACGCAGACGGCGAGCAGACGATGACGCGAAATCTTTCCCTGACCTTCAACCTGCAATATGAAATATTGAACAATTGATTTCCGGGAGGACTAAAATTGATACGAAAATTGGAACAAAAAGACAAAGAAATATTTTTACGTTTTACAAGAGAGTTCTATGCGTCCGACGCGGTGCTGCATCCGGTGCCGGACGTTTTCCACACGGATATTTTCGCAGAAATGATGCGTTCGGATCAATATGCGGAAGGATTCCTGATCGAATCGGAAGGCGCGCCGGCAGGATATGCGCTCATTGCCAAAACATATTCTCACGAATGCGGCGGTCTGTCGATCTGGATCGAGGAAATTTACATTTCGCCGGAGGACCGGGGCAAGGGACTTGGAAAAGAATTTTTCGATTATCTGGAGACAACGTACGGCGGTATCGCCCGCCGGTTTCGTCTCGAAGTGGAACCGGCGAATCAGCAAGCGCAGCGCCTCTACCGGCGTCTCGGTTTCGAGCCGCTGGAGTATAAACAGATGGTCAAAGATCAAAAGTACGATTGACGCGTTTCACGCGTCTTTTCTTTGTATACGGACAACAGCCGCAGCTTGCGCGCCGCCATTTCATCCGCGCGCGCCAGATAATCTTCTGCGCTTTTCACATTAAAAGAACGCTCGATTTTTCGTTCTCCGCCCGGCAGCAGCATAGAAAGCTTGCTGACGCCCCCTGCCCCGAACGCAAACACGGTCTGGTCTTCTTCCATGATATGGATATTATAGGGGCTTTCGCAGCCCGGCCGGCAATACGAGACATTTTCATGATTTCCAAGCATGTTTTTCTGCCGGTACATGTAAAACGGAATCATCCCCATTTCCTGCGCCGTATGCCGCGACAACGACAGCATTGCGCCCGTACCATCATGCCGGAGCAGCGCGGCGCGCGCGTCGCGTTTCAGCTCGGCGGCGCGTTTCACACTCAGCGTATGTACCGTTAAGGCATCCGGGCGCAACATGCGGATCCGTTCCAGCGTATTCGTAAAATCACCGGGTTCTTCCCCCGGGAGACCGGCGATCAGGTCCATATTGATATTCGAAAAGCCCGTTTGCCGCGCAAGCCAAAAAGCCCGGTCGATCTCGTCCGCAGTATGGCGGCGCCCGATCAGCGCCAGCGTATCGTCGTTCATCGTTTGCGGATTGATACTGACGCGCGTAACGCCGGCATACTTTGCCGCGCGCAGCTTTCCTTCGGTAATGCTGTCCGGGCGCCCTGCTTCCAGCGAAAATTCCCGCAGGCCCGCCGGGTCTATCACTGCCGTGAGAAACTCGAGAAAACGCTGGAATTGTTCTTCCTGCAGAGAAGTAGGCGTCCCGCCGCCGATGTAAAGGCTCTCGATCCGGAGTCCGCATTGCAATACGGACGGGATCACGGCGCGCAGTTCCCGCTCCAGCAGCGTAAGATAACGGTCTACCGATTTCAGATATTTGCCGATCGGGTGCGATGGGAACGAACAATAAAGACAGCGGGTAGGGCAAAACGGGATTCCGACGTAGATCGCGATCTGTTCCGGATGCGTTTGCTGCATCCGCAGGAACGGTTCCTGATTGCGCGCCGTATCGGCCGCAAGGCGCGCCTTCTCCGGTGTGACAAAATAAAAATCTTCCAATTCCCGGACCGCTTCTTCCGGTGTCTTTCCCGCATGCAGCAAACCGTTTACAATTTTTGCCGGTCGGACGCCGGTCATACATCCCCAGGGAGACCGGTATCCCGTAAAACGGCTCATCATTTTATAAATTTCGCGTTTCCGGAGTTTGTGTTCCATCGTTTCGGATGCCGCGCCGAACTGCGGAACTTCCGCGCGCACGCCGCCGCACATCAGCCAAAGGCCGCTCTCTCCGGGGGATTCCGGCAGAGGGCAGTTCGGCACAAACACAGGAAACGCGCCGCAGTCATTGAATATCTGCACCGCTTCATATGCGTAATACGGCGGGCGCTCCCCCGGAAAGCCCAGATAAATTTGATCGTGATCCATCGCGCCGCACATCAAAAATCACAGAACGGACTTTGATGTTTTTCCCGCCCGATCGTCGTTTTCGTACCGTGCCCGGGAAAGACCTCGATATCTTCTTCCATAGCATAAAGCCGATCGATCGACGCGGAAAGCGCTTCCACGCTGCCCGCCCCCAAATCGGTGCGCCCGAAACCGGAATAAAAAAGCGTATCTCCGGAGAAAAGCATTTTATCCGCAAGAAGGCAAATGCTTCCCGGCGTGTGGCCCGGCGTAGAAAGAACGCGCACCGCCTGCTCCCCCAGCTGTAAAACATCGCCGTCTTGTACGGTCTTGTCGGCCTTCTGAAAGGCCCGCGCCGAACCGAACAGCGTAGAGGCGTTCAGGCGCGGATCCGCCAGAATTTCATTATCTTCCTCATGGATTACAATTTCGGCCGTTGGAAATGCCTTGCGGTATTCCGGCAGATAATAGATATGATCAAAATGCGCGTGCGTCAGAATGATATACTTCATCACAAGCTTTTGTTCCTGCGCCAGATTCACCAGCGGCGCAGCATGATTTCCGGCATCGACCGTTGCCGCCTCGCCCGATTCCGGATCCCACAAAAGATATGTATTGGAACCGAAAATTCCATTTGTAAAACGCTTATATTGTATCATGAAATCACCTTTTATCCATTATTTTACCGTTCTGCTGACTTCCACGACATTTTCTATGGCGTTGATCTTCTTTACGAGTTTATCGAGGTCGCTTCTGTCCGTAATCTCGATCGTCAAGTCGATCAGCTCGTAATTATCGCGCGTGGTACGCGCGTTGATCGCTTTCATCGGCAGCTTTGTCTCCGCGATCAGTTTTGCGATTTGCAGCAGCAGGTTACTGTTATCGACTGCTTTAATCGAAATATCCACGATATAAGAACTCTTGCTTTTCTCCGCCCACCGGACGTCGATCACGCGGTTCTCCAGCTCGTTCATGGCGACGATGTTCGGACAATCCGTCCTGTGTACCGACACGCCGCGGCCTCTGGTAATATAACCAACGATAGAATCTCCGGGCACCGGGTTGCAGCAGCGGGAAAGGCGCACCAAACAGTTGTCGATCCCTTTGACGATGATGCCGTTGTCGGAAGCGTGCTGCTTTTGTTTTTCTTTTTTTGGATTCTTCGCCGCTTCCAGCTTGGCGAGCAGTTCCTCCTCTTTGCCGCCGGAGAGAGACTTCTGATATTCTTCTTTCAGGATATTGATAATTTTCTGCGCGCTCAGCTCGCCGAATCCGATCACATTGAGCAGATCGTCAGCAGAAGTAAATTTATATTTTCTGAGGATCTGTTCGAGCCATTCCGTCTTAAAAAGCTGTTCGTGCCGGTAGCCCTGCTTTTTCAGTTCCCGTTCTATAATTTCTTTGCCGCGTTCTATATTTTCATCGCGGCATTCCTTTTTGAACCATTGCCGGATCTTACTTTTTGCCTCCGAACTTTTGACGATGTTCAGCCAGTCTCTGCTGGGACCGTGGTTCGCCTGGGAGGTGATGATCTCCACAAAATCGCCGGTACGGAGTTTATAATTCAGCGGCTTGATTTCCCCGTTTACTTTTGCCCCGATCGTGCGGTTGCCCACGGCGCTGTGGATCGCATACGCGAAATCGATGGGCGTAGAGCCTTTCGGCAGACATTTCACATCGCCTTTGGGCGTAAATACGAAAACCTCGTCCGTGAACAGGTCCATCTTGAACGTTTCCACGAATTCATCGGGGTCTTCCACTTCTTTTTGATTGTCGAGCAGATTCCGCACCCACTCCAGTTTGCTTTCATAATCGGAAGCTTTTCCGTTCTTTCCGCCTTCTTTATATTTCCAATGCGCCGCGATCCCGATCTCTGCCGTCTTATGCATTTCCCAAGTCCGGATCTGCGCCTCGAACGGCTGCCCATCCGGGCCAATCAGCGTCGTATGGAGCGACTGGTACATATTCGGTTTCGGCATTGCAATATAATCTTTAAACCGACCCGGCATCGGCGTGTACATCTCATGAATGATACCGAGCACCGTATAGCACTCCTGCACCGTGTCCACGATGACGCGGATCGCCAGCAAATCGTAGATCTGATTCAACGCTTTGTTCTGCGCGATCATCTTTTTATGAATACTGTAAAAATGTTTCGGCCGCCCATCCAGAAACGCTTTGATGCCGGCATCTTCCAGCCGGACCTTGATCGCGTCGAGCACTTTCCCGATATACGCCTCCTGCTGGTCGCGCCGCTGCGTGATCTGCGTGACGAGACTGTTGTACGATTCCGGTTCCAGATATTTGAAACATAAATCTTCCAGTTCCCATTTAATCTTTGTCATACCGAGCCGGTGCGCCAAAGGCGTATAAATTTCAAGCGTCTCGCGTGCTTTGGTAATCTGCGAGTCCGTATTCACATACTGCAGCGTCCGCATATTGTGCAGGCGGTCCACGAGCTTGATCACGATCACCCGGATATCGGAGGCCATGGAGAGGAACATTTTCCGCAGATTCTCCGCTTGCAGTTCTTCCTTCGTAGAAGTCGGGATCCGTTTCAGCTTCGTGACGCCATCCACCAGATATGCGATTTCATCGCCGAAGGTCTCGCGGATTTCATCGATCGTAACGGAGGTGTCTTCCACGACGTCGTGAAGCATCCCCGCAATCACGGAGGGCATATCCATATCCATTTCGGCCAGCATCGTAGCTACAGCCACGGGATGGATGATAAACGGTTCGCCGGATTTTCGTTTTTGCTGTTTATGTTTTTCGTTGGCAAGGGCGAACGCTTTTTCCAGCATGGCAAGATCGACGTCCGGATTGTGCGTTCTCAGCGAATCTTCCAATTTTTGAAATTGTTCTACATATTCCATGTAAAATCACCCTTCGACTTGTGCCCTGCAATAAATGGCCGACGCGCCGAGATCCGTTTTGCCCGGCTGCAGCGCGATCCTGAAATTTTGTTTATCTTTTCTGACGACCAGTCCGAGTTCCGTAAAAATATCGATCCCGTTCCTGATTCCATACCAGGTGCATTCCACGCTCATACGCCGCATCTTTTCCCGGATATGATATAAATCGCTGAATTTGAAAGAGTCCCCATAAGACAGGAGCAGCTTATACATCACCGCCAGCATTCTGCGTTCCAGCGCGAAGCCCCGGCAGGTGATATAATCGCTATTATACACACATTTCAGGCTATTATCAATATTATAATCCTCATCATGCAGATCGGAAACGATCAGCGCAACCTTCTTCCTTCCCATCCATTCATTCAGCTCCGCTTTGCAGACTACGCTGCAGACGCCGCCGATACTCCTGAGCATCGATTCGTATGCCCCTTGTGAAAACGCAATCCCGTCGAGTACGATTTTTCTCCCGTCCGCCGTCTCGCTGCTGAAAGACAATTTCAGATGTTTTCCATTCTCACCGACCTTCGCGCAGCGGTCGATCCGCAGATTTCTGACGCAGAATACGGGCTGCGGATTTCCGACGCCGTAGGGCTCCATCTCCGAGATCCGCGCTACTGTTTCAACGGTCAGCTCTTCCGGTAAAACGACGGCGTCTATTTCCAGGTTTGGCGGTGTCTCTCTATAGTTTGAATGATCGGCGCTGTATTTATTCAAAGAATCGATAAACGGCCGTAGATTTTCTGATTTTATACAGAGTCCTGCCGCCATTTCATGGCCGCCGTAGCGCTCCAGCAGCCCGGCGCAGCTCGAAAGCGCCGCGTGCAAATCGAATCCTTTGATCGAGCGCGCAGAGCCTTTTACGGTACCATCAGGCTCTTTGACGAGCACAAAAGCAGGCTTGTTAAACTTTTCCGTCAGCCGCGAGGCTACGATTCCGATCACACCGGGATGCCAGTCATCGCCGACCGCCACAACGACCGCATCGTCATCCGTCGTGACTTTATTTTCCGCCCGCATGGCTTTCTCGGCGATCTCGGCCTCCGTCGTCTGACGCTTGGCGTTTTCCGTCATCAATTCCTCTGCCAGCGCCGCCGCTTCCTGTCCGTCTTCCGATACAAGCAGCCGGAACGCGCGCTCCGCAGCGCCGAGCCGCCCCGCAGCGTTCAGTTTGGGCACCAGGTAAAATAACAGGAACGTAGACGTTATTGCGTTTCGTTTGCCGGACGCGGCCTTTTCGAGCAGCTGTTCCAGACCGATCCAGCCGAAATCAAACAGATGCTCCATCCCGTATTTTACCAGGATTCTGTTGTCTCCGGTAAGCGCAACCGCATCGCCGAGCGTCCCCACCATCACGATCGGGACATACCTCCGGACTTCCTCAAACAGCCCCACGGAATCCGCCAACGCACAAATCAGCGCGTATGCCACACCGGCGCCGCAAAGGTCACGCGCAGGCGTTTTTCCCGACAAAATACAGGGATCCACGACGGCGCTGCACACCGGAAGCCGTTCTCCGCATCTGTGATGGTCTGTCACGACCACGTCGATCCCCAGCGAAGCGGCGTGCTCAATTTCCGCAAGCGCAACGATTCCGTTGTCTACCGTTACGATCAGCGACACGTCTTCTTCCGCAAGTTTATCGACCGCAGCGCACGACATCCCATACCCTTCGGAAAGGCGGTCCGGGATATAGCAGATCACGTCCAACTCCAGCATATTTTTAAAAAAGTGATATAAAATTGCCGACGCCGTTACGCCGTCGGCGTCATAATCGCCGAATACGGCAACGCGTTCGCCTTCCTCCGCAGCGGCCAGGATGCGGTCCACCGCGCGATCCATATCCGGAAGCGCGTACGGGTCGGACAAGCATTCAAGTCCGCCCGGCGCGCCGCCGATTCCGCGTTTATAGAAAATTTCCTCCAGAAAAGAAGGCTTTTTCCCTGCCGCTTTGCACTCTGTAAGATACTTGTTATGCTGACTGATATTGAAAATCCATTGTCTGTCGAACATTGAAACACTGCCGCCCCCATCTGAAAATGACAGTGTTTACAATATCATATTTTACCCGGAAATACAAATTGAAATGTGGTTTCTCCCCCTTCGGTGCTCCTGACGGAAATGCCGATCCGATGGCGGCTTGCGATCTGTTTCGCAATCGCAAGTCCGAGCCCCGTTCCATTTCGGTTCTTCTCCGAACGCGATTTGTAAAACCGCTCGAAGATCATCGGCAGATCCTCCTTTTTAATTCCCTGCCCGATATTCGTTACGGAAACCGTGCCGCGCTGCAATGCGATTTTGATGGGGTTCTGCGGATCCTCCGTGAATTTGACGGCATTATCAATAATAATCAGAAGCATTTGGCGGATCCTGTCATAATCGCCCCGCATCACATATAATTGCGTATCGTACGTAAAATCGATCGGAATTCCCTTCTCCTGCGCAATCTTATGGCCGGTGCGCACGGCGTCGCTGATGCAGTCATATAAATTGAAATCGGAGATATTGATACTGAAGTCCGGATTCTGCAGCCGGGAAAGATCCAAAAGGTCGTTCACAAGCCGCTGCATATAAATACTTTCCCCCAGCAGCTGCCGATGATATTCTTCCACCATATCCGGTTCGGTCACGACGCCTTCGCATAGCGCTTCCAAGGAACCGCGGATCACGGTAACCGGCGTGCGCAATTCATGAGAAATATTCGCCACAAAGTCCTGACGCATCTTCTGCAGCTTTTCGCTTTCTTCCTCTGCCTGCCGAAGTTTTCCGCCCATTTCATCCATCGTATTTGCCAGCTCTCCGATTTCGTCGCGGCGCTTTACGTGGGTGAGCACCGAGTAGTCGCCTTCGGAAAGCATCAGCGCCGCGTGATTGATTTTTGTGAGCGGTTTCACGATCGTATGGGATAGGATCACGGAGAGCACCGTCCCGATCAGGAGCGCCGAGGCAAGGCTCGCGAGCAGAATCAGCAATCCCTGGTTGATGGCCTGGGTCATCTCCTTTACCGGGGTATGGAGCAATACCGCGCCGATCACCTGGCCGTTAGGAGAATAGACCGGCCTGCCCACCGTCATGATCTCCGCACCGAGTACGCTGCTGAAGTTTTCTCCATAAACCTCGTATCCTGCGTCTTCGAAAATCTTCTCGACGAATTTCTGCCCTTCCCGCGGCAAATCGTTGAAGTTATACAGCGTGCTGTATTCGGAGTCCGAATCCTGAGAAGTCGTCAGAATGTTTAAAGAGGAATCGATCAGCCAGACATCCGCGTCCGTGATCTCTTTCACAAAGCGGATCAGCATCGGGCCGTCCAGATAGACGACGCCTTTTCCGTTTTTGCGCTCCGTATAGAGAGAATCGCCGAATATTTTATTATCGATAAAAACGTCCCATAAAGAACCGCCGCCGTCCCGGATGACGCTCGTCATGACCGAGGCGATCGATTGCGCCGTTTTTCTCATGTTATCGTGGTAAACCGACTTCGAATAATCCCGGAACAGCACGGTAAATACCGACCCGATCACGATCGTGAGGACCAGAATGGCGGCGGTAAAACAAAGCGCCAGTTTATTGGCGATGCTGAATTTGATTTTGCTGCTTTTTTGTTTCATAAATTATTTCACCGCGAATTTATACCCGACTCCCCAAATGGTTTCGATTTCCCAGCCTTCATGCGAATGTTCGTCCAGCTTCGCCCGCAAACGTTTGATGTGTGAATCCACGGTGCGGCTGTCCCCGTAGAAATCGAATCCCCATAACTTGTCAAGCAGCGCGTCGCGCGAAAAAACTTTATTCGTATTCGTCGCAAGCGTCCATAATATTTCAATTTCTTTCTTCGTCAGCCGTACCGGCGTGCCATCGATTTCCACCACGTAATTTTCCAGATTAACCGTCAGGTTCCCGCAGGCGAAAAATTTACTGTTGTCGGTACTCAGGTTGATCCTGCGCAGAATTGCCCGTACCCGCGCCATAACCTCCCCGCAGGAGAACGGCTTCACGATATAATCATCCGCCCCGATATCAAGCCCCATGATCTTTTCAAAATCCTCGCCTCTGGCCGTCACCATAATGATCGGCACGTTGGAATCCCGCCTGATATCGCGGAAGACCTCGAAGCCGTCCATGCGCGGCATCATGACGTCGAGTAAAATAATATCGGGATCGAAACTTTTAAATTTTTCGATCGCTTCTACGCCATCGCTTGCAATTTCCACCGCATAGCCTTCTTTTTTGGCATATTCCGTAAGCACAGAGGTAATTTGCTTATTATCGTCCGCTATCAATAATTTTGTCATATTTCCACCCCGCTGTAAAACGTTATTTTCTATATTATACCAACCGGCGCCGTTTTTGTCATGCTGATGCCGGCTTTTTTATAGTATTCCGAATATATGGCGTTTTAATGGCGAATAATTGATATTACAAGGATATTGTGCTATTATGGATACCTG
>CABQCN010000005.1 GCA_902462635.1 uncultured Oscillospiraceae bacterium | reverse complement strand
GACGGATACGTATCATAATGATCCGAATATAATCCATGGCTCCCATGTCAGCGGAATCGCTGTCGGCAACGGCGCAGGCGTTTCGCAGGGCCATTATCAGATAAACGGAAACGCGCCGAACGCGCAGCTCGTCTTTATGGGAAATTCCGCATTACGTATGGAATCGTTGCTGGCTTCGATGGACGACTGCCTGTATTTGGAGGCAGACGTTGTAAACTGCAGTTACGGATCGGAAGGGACGATTCTGTACGGAACCGGGAATCAAAAGGAACTGGAATCCGCGGCGATCGAAAAGCTGGAAAAAGCGGGGATTCAGGTATGCGTTGCCGCGGGGAATTCCGATAAATACCAGCTTGGCGGAGCGGGTCTGCTCAGTCATCCCGCCTATTCGATTCCCGGGCAGCCGAATGCGCTGCCTTGTGCGCTGTCGATTGCCTCCGCCGACAACCTGTTTTCCGTAACGCCGTGTGTTACGGCGTCCGATGGCGCCGTATATCAGGTGAAGCTCCATCAGGGATATGATGCGTTCGATTTGGACGGACAGACGATCGAATACGTTGCGATTCCCGGAATCGGATCGGCCGCGGATTTCGACGGCATCGATGTTTCCGGAAAATATGCGCTTGTAAGGCGAGGGGAAATTCCGTTTGCGGATAAATCGCAGAATGCGGCGGATGCCGGCGCCGTGGGAATTATATTTTATGATAATGTTGCGGGAGAAGCGCTGCTCGTTGCCGGAAACAGCGTTTTACCGGGATTTTTCGTTTCTATGGAGGACGGGATGGCGCTGGCCGCGCTGGAGGATGCTACGCTTCGCTTTTCTGTTTCCGTTTCCTATAAAGAAGGTGATCCGAAGCCCAGCTCTTTTACAAATTGGGGCTGTACGAATCTCCTGACGGTAAAGCCGGATCTGCTGTGCTTTGGCGGCGGGATCTATTCTTCCGTACCGGACGGCCGCTATCAATTTTTTGACGGCACTTCCATGGCGTCTCCGCAGGCGGCGGGACTGTATGCGGTCATGAAACAAAATCTCGCGTCGCAGAAAGAAAAATACGGGATCGAAGGCAATTCGGATTATCCCGGCATCATTTCAAATTTGCTGATGTCCACGGCGCATGCCGTTTCGGACGACAAAAGCGGCGTCGTCATTTCGCCGCGCCGCCAGGGGAACGGCGTGCCGAATCTGAAAAACGCGCTGGAAACGCCGGCGTATCTTTATACCGACAGCGAACCGGATCATTACAGACCGAAAGTTTCTCTTGGAGACGACCGGGAAAGAACCGGAAAATATTCCTTCTGCTTTTCCGTTAAAAATATTTCCGATGCGCCGGTGACGTACGGGCTTTCCTATGACCTGATTTCGGATGCCGTTTCCGGAGATGATACGGAAGACCGCTCCGATGATGCCTTGGCGGATTTCGCCAGAACCTTGTCCGGTCAAGTCGTCTTCCGGAATGCGGCCGGGGCGGAAATCACCGATATCACCGTTGCGGCGGGAGAAGCGGCGAAAATCGAGGTATCCGTTTCCCTGAGCGAAGACGACATGGAATACATGGACCGCTATTTTGAAAACGGGACGTATGCGGAAGGCTATATCTATTTGAAGGACGGACAAAATCCCGATCTGTTGTTGTCTTTTATGGGTTTCTACGGATCCTGGCTGGACAGTCCGGTATTCGACGCGTTCCTGTACGACGGAACGGAAGCTTATTTTGATCCCTCCTATCTGTATAGCGATGGCGGGCTGATCCTGGGCGTGAATTTCATGGATCTTTTTCTTGCGTCTGAAAATCCGGCATATACCGTGCCCTGTTTCTCGCCCGACGGAGACGGCGTATTCGATTCGTTTTCCGTGTCGACCACATTTTTACGCCCCGTATATGACCTTACTTTTAAAATTTACAATCAACGGGGAGCCGTCGTATATGAGCAATATGCCGGAGACCAGGGTTCGTGGGATCCGAGTTTCAATATGTCGCCTTCTAAAATAATGATCGATTGGGACGGCAGAGATACGGACGGCCGGATCCACAACGGAGAAATATACCGGATCGAATATACCTGCCGTGTACTGAAAGAAGACGATGCATGGATCCACACATCGCTGCCGGTCGTCGTAGATACGGAAAAACCGGAATTGCTGACGTTGTTTTACGGAACGGCATGCGACGGAACGGATATGGTTTCCGTAAATGCGGCAGACAATCGGGAAATTCAGGGTGCGATGCTGATCGGTCCGGATGGGGAACCGTATTCTGTCGCCAGCGGAGTCTCTTATCAGGCAGGCAAATGGTGCATCGCGCTGAAGCTTCCGGAGGACCCGACGGGATATATCGTAGAAATTTATGATTACGCGGGCAATTGCACGGCGGTGCCGGCCGCGGATGCCGTACGTTTTCTGGATGGGGACGTGACGGGAGACGGCGAGATCGACGGAAGGGATGCGACGGTTTTGTTGCAGCATCTTGCGGACTGGGACGTTTTCATGAACGCCGCCGCTGCCGATGTGGATGCGGATGGCGCGGTTACGGGAGCCGACGCGACACGGCTGCTGCAGTATCTTGCGGAATGGGACGTTGCTCTCGGAGCGGCGTGATTTGCATTTTTTCGGAAAGCGTGCTACTTTATAGGCAGAACCAGAAAGGAGATATTCGGATTATGGATGCGATGGACAATTTGATGACACGCAGGAGCGTGCGGTCTTTTACGGACAAGGAAATTTGCCGCAGTGATTTGGAAATGATTACGGACGCGGCGCGTTATGCGCCTTCCGCGATGAATCAGCAGCTCTGGAAATTTACGGTTTTGAAGAATAAGCAGCGGATGACCGAGCTGGCCAACCGGATTTCCGATTGCCTCGGAAGAGATTATGAATATAATTTCTGCGGACCGGACACCTTGATTCTGGTATCCAGTGATAAAAACAACCCGCACGGAGCGGCGGATTGCGCCTGCGCGCTGGAAAACATTTTTCTGGCGGCACATGCGCTCGGAATCGGCTCCGTATGGATCAACCAGTTACGCGGAATTTGTGATGAACCCGCGGTGCGGGCCGTTCTGACAAAGCTCGAAATTCCGCAAACCCATGTCGTGTGGGGGATGGCTGCGCTCGGTTATGCAAAGGGCGAAATTTCGAAAGCAGAAAAACGGCCGGCTTCGGAAACGGTCAGTTGGATTTTATAAAATAAAACATATCATCGGAGGAATTACATCATATGAGTTTTCAAAGTAAAATGAACGTCGATTATACCGGAAAAACGGTCGTTATTACAGGCGCTTCAGGCGCCATCGGAAGCGCGATGGCCGAGGCGTTCGCGGCAAACGGCGCGAAGGTGGCGATCGGATGCCGCAATCTCAAAAAAGGCACTGAAATTGCGGAAAGCATCCTGGCCGCCGGGGGAATCGCGAAAGTGTTTCCCATGGAAGTCACCGACCAGAAAAGCCTGGAAAGCGCGGCTTCGGCGATCGAGGCGGAATTCGGCGCGATCCATGTACTGGTGAATAATGCCGGCGTCAATGTCGGACCGGAGGACCGGAAGCCGATCCATGAATTCAACGATGAGAAATGGTCCTGGATTGTAAGCGTGGATTTGGATGGCACCTATAAATGCTCTAAAGTATTTACCCCGTATATCATCCGCGCCGGCGGCGGGAATATTATCAATATCAGTTCCGTTGTGGGACTCATTCCGTTCCGAAATCAATGCGCGTTTACGGCGGCGAAAGCGGGCGTCATTAATTTTTCGAAAGCGATGGCACTGGAGCTTGCCCCGGAGAAGATCCGCGTCAATGTCATTGCGCCGGGATCTATCATGTTCGAAGGAACGAAGGCTTTGTTTTACAGTGATCAGGAACGTGCGGAGGCAATGCTTTCTCATATTCCGCAGCACCGTCCGGGCGATCCAGCCGACATCGCAAATGCGGCGCTGTATGTGGGATCGGATGATGCCGCATCCTATCTTACGGGAGCCGTGCTTACGGTAGATGGCGGCTGGACCTGCGGCTATGCAAGGGATTTCTGAAGATGAAAGAATTTGCGGAGTTCATTCAAAACGACATCCCGGGAAAAGGTACCGCGTATCTTTATTTCATGGGACAGGCGGGGTTTATTTTAAAAGATGCGGATGGGTTCCTGCTTGCGTATGACCTTTATTTATCCGATTGCTGCAACCGGGAGTTCGGATTCAAACGCATGCTGCCGTATCTGCTCGGCGCGGATGAACTCCTTTTCGATGCGGTGCTTTGCAGCCACGGACATTATGACCATCTGGACATCGATTCGGCAGGCACGTTTTTAGAAAACGGCAGAACACAGATGTATGTAACGCAATGCGGAATGGCCGAACTGGAAAAACGTTCGCTTGTATCGGACCGGGTGCACCTGATTCGAGAAGGAGACCGGCTGCCGCTGGGAAATCATTTTACGTGTGATTTCGTATATTGCGATCACGGGAGCGACACGCCGTACGCGGTCGGAACGCTGTTTACCATCGGAAAAACACAAATTTACGCAGTCGGCGATTCCGCTTACCGGGAAGAATTGATCCAGGAAAAAACAGCGGGCGCGGAGTTTGTGTTCCTGCCGATCAACGGTGCTTTTGGAAATTTGAATGAAACGGAAGCCGCCTTCCTTGCTAAAAATCTGAATGCGGGAACCGCCGTTCCCTGTCATTTCTGGAATTTCGCCGAACACGGCGGAAATCCGTATGTTTTTATGCAGGAGGCCCAAAAATTAAACGTAAATTACCGTTTGCTGCGGCCGGGAGAACGCCTGGAGATCAATACGGAGAAATGATAATGGAAAGAAAAGGAAACCTCTGGTCGAATAAAAGAAAAACATTCATCTTCTTTATTGTGATCGTAATGGCTGTCGCAGTTGCCGTTTCGTTTATCGGTTTTTTCAAAGCCGAGGTAGACGATGCGCAGGAAGAAACGAAACCGTACGACTCCATGTATAATGCATCGCGGTATTTCTTCCGGGTGTTCTATCCGGACGACTGGGATGTAAATGCCGATTCTTACGGATTTTTGCTCAATACGGAGGGACTCGTCCTGGAAGTATTTCCTCTGACGAAAATTCCTGTTTCTCCATCGCCGACCGCAGCGGAAGGAGCGACACCCAACGTCACTGCGTCTGCTACGCCGTCCGGGAAGGATTCCGCCTCCGCGACGGTTGACCCGCGGGCAGGCATGGAACGGAACACGTCTCTTACGATGTCGTTTTATTATAAGGAATATGACGTGTTGTATGAATATATCAAAACGCTGCTGCCTTCTTCTTCGCCGGCTGCGGAACCGACGCCCGCACCGGAGACGGAGAACAGTGCCGC
Source organism: uncultured Oscillospiraceae bacterium (assembly GCA_902462635.1). Taxonomy (GTDB): domain Bacteria; phylum Bacillota; class Clostridia; order UBA1212; family UBA1255; genus Egerieisoma. The sequence continues at coordinate 8,149 of CABQCN010000005.1, read as the reverse complement.
TCCGGGTACGCCGACAACCGAATCCTCCGCTTCCCCTGAAAAAAAAGAGCCGCCGATGGCGCCGGAAGTTATTGCCGATTATGTGTTTGAGCAATTTCAGAGGGATCATGAGACGGCAGGATACGGATATTCCAGCAAGCGGGGATATAACGCGGAATCGATAAATTTTATCGTACTGCCGTACAGCTATATCAAAGATGACATCAAAATGACGGGAGAACTTTATGTTGCCGCACGTGCTATGGCGTATTATGTAATACAGGTGGAAGGCACGGATACCGCTTTCGGAAACTATAAAAGCGTAGTGCAAAATATATTGTATCATATGACGTTTTCAGTTTTTGATTATTGAATTTAGGGAGATAAAATGAAAAATAAATTTTTTCGTACTTTTATCCTGCTTGCCGCTGTGATCCTTTCGACTGCCGTTTTGTTTTCGGCTTGTTCCGACGGCGAAGACGAGGAATCGCCGGATCCCGGCAAAGTGATCGCGGGACTGAAATCCCCGCTGCCCTCTCCGGATACGCAGGGCGAACATTATCAGGAGAACATGGCGCTGTTCGGAGATTCCCTGACGCATATCTATACATATGAATGTGTCTATTTTTATTATAAAACCGGGGACAAGGAAGCGGCATACCGAAATACGGCAGCGATGAAGACCAAATTATTTTACGCCATCGGGAAAGATTATTTCCTCACGGAGGAAGAACAAAACGCGATCCATGCGAATGCGGAAGCCTATCTTAAAATGCAGTTCGATCAGTGCAATCCGGACGGAACCTATACGCCGGACGCAGCGGCGCAGGAAATTTTCGGGATATCTTTTGAACAGTACCAAAAAATCCGCTTGTGCGAATCCATGGGAGAAAAATGCGCCTCCGCTTTAATGGAATCGATGCTGCGTGCCGGAACACTGGATGAGAATGAAATCAAAAAGTATTATGAATCGAATCACGACGCGTATGATTTTGTGGTGATCCGTTATATCTCCTATAAGCTGAGAACCGGCGCGAATAACAGTATCAACCAGAGCAGAATGGCCGAAGCGGAAGCGCTCTCTAAACGTCTGACCTCCATCGAGGAGATGCTTGCTGTTATCGGCGGGGAATCCGATAAACAGAGCGAGGGAGATTCCAACGGACAGATTACGGTGTATCGGAATGATTCGGACAATCTGTTTTACGAATTTATCCGCGATACGGGAGGTGCTGCGGGGGCAAAAACAGTGGTACACGATACGGAAAACGCATATGTCGCGATGAGCGAGGGGGCCTTTACCTGGGATACCAGCGACGCGGTCAAAGAAGCGGCAAAAGAAGATTACGCGGCGGATGCGGTAGAAGCGGAAATGACGAAGAACACAATCGATTATGAAGAACCGGAGGATTGGTATAAAATGTCTGGACTGGAAGAAATTAAAGCGGCGAAATATACGGATAACTATGCCGGCATTATTTCAAAATTGAAAATTGCGGGGGAAGCGGATACTCTTTTTTTGACCATTCAGGACGCCGGCGATACGACAACCTGTAAATTTTATACCTTTGAAAAGGAAAACGGTAAATGGAAAGAATCTTTTAAAGTAGCCGGATATGTGGGCCGGAGCGGGATTGCCGATACGAAGAATCGCGTGGAAGGCGACGGCACGTCTCCGGCCGGCGTTTATTCATTCGGGATGCTGTTCGGAATCCGCGATAATCCGGGCGAGCTGCAGAAGGATTACAAGAAAGTAGACAATGACGATTATTGGGACGGTGATAACCGTTCCGATACTTATAATCAGCATGTCAGGGGGAGCGAAATGCCTGCTTCGTGGAACGCTTCCGCTTCGGAACATCTGATCGATTATAAATATTCCTATAATTATGCCGTTATGGTAAATTACAACGTTAATCCCACGGTAAAGGGAAAAGGTTCTGCGATCTTTCTGCATTGCACGCATCCCGGATCCCTTGCGTCGGCAGGCTGCATCTCGATTCCGGAAAGTAAAATGATCCGCGTGCTGCGGATGATCGACGATCAGGCGTATATCGTGATCGTAAGAAATGCGGAGGATTTATTATCTTATTGTTGATAGAAATAAAAAGGAATTTCTTATTTTGCGTCGTATAATACAGCAGCGACAAAAGTCGCCGCTGTATTACTATTTAACGAAAGGTGCACCGGGAATGATTTCGCAGCAGCAGATCGACGAAATTATAGAAAAAAACGATATCGGCGATGTGATCGGAGAATATGTGAAACTCGAACGCAAGGGCAGCGGATACAGCGGGCTGTGCCCCTTCCACAATGAAAAAACGCCGTCGTTTTCCGTGCATGAGGGCAAACAGATTTTTAAATGCTTCGGATGCGGAAAGGGCGGAAACGTAGTCAATTTTATTATGCTTGCCGAAAATCTGAATTATCCGGAAGCGCTGGAATTTTTGGCGGAGCGTGCCGGAATCAAGCTCGAGAAAGCCGTAAATAAGCAGCAGGAAGAAAAAAACAAGCTCCGCAGCGATATTTATTCCGTAAACCGGGTGGCGGCGCGGTTCTTTTACAACTCGCTCAAAACAGCGCCGTATGCGCAGAAATACCTGTATGACCGGGGAATCCGGGCGGAAACCGTCAAACAGTTCGGCCTGGGTTACGCACCGGATCGCTGGGATGCGTTGTATCAGCATTTTACGGACAGCAATGCTGCGCCGGATCCGGTACTTTTAGAGAAAGCGGGACTGATTACGCGCAGGAAAGACAAGTCCGGATATTATGATAAATTCCGTAACCGGATTATGTTCCCCATATTTGATGTCTCCGGGAACATCATTGCGTTCGGCGGGCGGGTGCTGGACGATTCGGTGCCCAAATACCTGAATTCACCGGAAACGCCGGCGTATAGCAAGGGAAATCACTTGTACGGCTTGAATATTGCGAAAAAGTCGCAGTCCGAACGCGTACTGATCGTAGAAGGGTATATGGATTGCATTGCGCTGCATAAAGCCGGTATTTCCTGGGCGGTCGCGTCTCTGGGAACGGCGCTGACGCAGGGACAGGCGCGGCTTTTGAAAAAGTATTTCAATGAGGTCATTATCGGCTATGATGCGGACAGCGCCGGACAAAAGGCGACCCTGCGGGGACTCGATATTCTGGCGCACGCCGGATTTCGGGTACGCGTACTGTCTCTGGCCGAAGTTGACTCTGCGGTGAAGGATCCGGATGAATTTTTACGGAAACATAGCGCGGCGGACCTGATGACGGCGGTGGAAGCTTCGCAATCGCTGATTGAATACAAGATCCGTAAGATATCGGAAAAATACCCGCCTTCTTCGCTGGAATCGAAAGCCATGTTTTTAAGAGCATCTACCAGAGTACTGGCCGGCATTGCCGGCGAGACCGAGCGGGATCTGTATGCGGACTGGTTTTCGGAGAAATTCGGCATCTCGAAAAACGCGCTGCTGGCCGAAATCGAACGTATCCGCAGCGGCGCTGCGCTGCCGGACCCCGAACGGCAGGAACCGCAGCGGATAATAAAAAATATAAAAAATAAAAATTCGGGCAATAATACTGAGAAAGAAGACGCTCATTCCGCAGAAAAGCAAAAATTGGACAAGCTTGAAAAAACCTTGATTCTTCTTATGAGCGATGATTCCAGCGCAATGCATCGGTATTATGAGAGCGTCCGGAACCTGCTTTCTTGCGACAGAAATAGACTTCTTCTGGAAAAGCTAAAAGCGCGCTACGATAGCGGCGGAAAAACAGGCCTGGAGGCGGTGCTTGCCGATGCGGCGGATGCTCCTGAGGCAGAGCTGAAACTGCTGACGGACCTGATCGGCAGGTGGCTACGGCCTCCGGATCCGGAAGCCGCGTGTGCGGCATTGATCAGAACGTGCGGAACTTTACAGTGTGATTTGAAAATTGCATGTATCAATGATTTACTGGAGGATACCAATATAAACGACGCGGACAAAGTTGCCCTGGTAAAAGAAACTGCGGCAATTATCGAAGAAAGGAAGAAATTTAAAAATGAGCGGTAAACAGGAAACGGACGGGAAAAATTTAACGGAAGAATTCGAGCTCGAAGAAGATTTCATCGAGGACCTGGAAGAGGATGTAATCGACGAATTCGAAGAGGAATTATCGGAGGATACGGAAGAAGATGCGGAAGAACCGGATGTCTTTGAAATCGAAGAACCGGAGAATCTCGACGGCATCGAAGAACCCATCGACTTTGACGTAGATGTAGATGCCGTGACCGCGATTCCGGAAGAAGAAATCGACGATTTCAGCGAGCCGGTGCCGACTCCTTTTGAAACGCAAATCAATTATGAAGAAGGCGAAGGCGAATACAGCGGCGGCAGCGCGCTGCTGTCCAAAGAAGATAAAGCGCTTTTCAATGACAATCCGCTGATTATCGGACTTTTTGAACGCGGTAAGCTGAAAGGCGCTCTCACGTTCGACGAGATCAATACCGTGCTGGATGAATCCGATTTGGAATCCGATATCATCGACAAAGTATACGAAGTTGCGGAACGCGTCGGCATCAACATCGTAGGGGATTTCGACAACGCGCAGGAGGAAAGCGGAAAACAATATACGGATGATCTGGAAACGCTTGCGGAAGGCGTAGGACTCGAGGATCATGTGCGGATGTATCTGAAGGAAATCGGCAAAGTGCCGCTGCTTACCGCTGAAGAAGAAGTAGAACTTGCAATCCGGATCGAAAACGGGGACGAAGCGGCAAAGGACAGGTTGAACGAAGCGAATCTGCGGCTCGTCGTCAGTATCGCAAAACGGTATGTCGGAAAAGGAATGCAGTTCCTCGATCTGATTCAGGAGGGAAATCTCGGTCTTTTAAAAGCAGTAGAAAAATTCGATTACCGCAAAGGTTATAAATTCAGTACTTACGCGACCTGGTGGATCCGGCAGGCAATCACACGGGCGATTGCAGATCAGGCGCGTACGATCCGGATTCCAGTGCATATGGTAGAAACCATCCATAAGCTGGGCCGCGTTTCCCGGCAGCTTTCCCAGGAGCTTGGGAGAGACCCCACACCGGAACAAATTGCGCAGGAAATGAATATGCCTGTTGATAAAGTACGGGAAATCATGAAGATCTCTCAGGATCCCGTATCGCTGGAAACGCCGGTGGGGGAAGAAGAAGACAGTCATATCGGCGATTTTATCCCGGACGATGACGCGCCGGCGCCATCGGAGAGCGCAGCGGCCATTTTATTGCGCGAACAACTGATGGAGGTATTGGAAACACTGACGCCGAGAGAACAGAAAGTGCTGAAACTGCGTTTCGGGCTCGACGACGGCTGCCAGCGGACGTTGGAAGAGGTCGGAAGAGAATTCCACGTCACCAGAGAGCGGATCCGTCAGATCGAAGCAAAAGCCCTGCGAAAATTACGGCATCCGAGCCGCAGTAAAAAACTGAAGGATTATATCGACTGATAAATGCATAAATATGCTATATTCACAAATATAATATATCGTAGAGGTGAATATATATGACGTTGAAGGATCTTAAAACAGGCCAGTCGGGAATCGTCGCGCGTTTAGAAGGTACGGGCGCGCTGCGAAGACGGCTGATCGATATGGGCGTGACGCCCGGCACGCGGATCCAGATTAAAACGATCGCTCCCTTGGGGGATCCGATCAAGGTAATATTGCGCGGATACGAATTGTCCCTGCGCACCGACGATGCTGCGAAAATATACTTATGTGACGATAATAAGGGGATATCATAGTGGGGAATATACCGGAAAAGGCAAATCGGAAGAATCTCAGAATGGCGCTTGTGGGGAATCCCAACAGCGGAAAAACGACGTTGTTCAATCATATGACAGGCAGCAATCAATATGTCGGCAACTGGCCCGGCGTAACGGTGGAAAAAAAAGAAGGAAAAGTAAAACAAGCGGAAGAATACGGCTGCAGCGTGACGCTCGTCGATTTACCGGGAATTTATTCACTCTCTCCATATTCTATGGAGGAAATCGTCGCCAGAGATTACGTTACGAAAGAAAAGCCGGATGTTGTGATCAATATCGTAGACGCGACGAATATCGAACGAAACCTTTATCTGAGTATCCAGCTCATAGAAATGGAACGCCCCGTCGTAATCGCGCTCAACATGATGGATGAGGTTTATGCCAGAGGCGATACGATCAATATTGCGGCGTTATCCAAATTTTTAAATATCCCTGTGGTTCCGATTACGGCAAAAACGGGAGAGGGCACGAAAGAGCTGATCAAAGAAGCCGTGCGGCAGGCGGATCGTGGTTTCGTAATAGAGCCCGACGATCTTTACGACGATTATACGCATCAGATCCATCACAGGATCGACAACATCGTCTATCCGTATGCCAGGAGGGAAGACCTTCCGGTCCACTGGACTTCCATTAAGATGCTGGAAGGCGACGCGCTCCTGAAAAAAACGCTGGAAATTCCGCAGGAACAATTGCAGCAAATCGAAAAAATAGCGTGTGAATATGAAAATTCCAGCAAATTGGGCGACCGGGAAACCATGGTTGCCGACAGCCGCTATAAATACATAGAAAAAGTGGTTGCGCATTCCGTCGTCAAATCGAGCCTGGGAAAGAAAACGATAACGGAAAAAATAGACGCTGTGGTCACGCATAAAATTTTTGCAATCCCTATTTTCTTACTGGTCATGTTCTGTATCTTTACGCTGACGTTTTCCACGCTCGGTTCTTTTCTGCAAAATGGGGTATCGCGGCTTGTCGGCGATTTGTTTTCGCCGTTTATAGCGGGTTTGCTCGAATCCGCCGGCTCGCCGCTCTGGATCGAAAGCCTCGTGGTGGATGGCGTGATCGGCGGTGTGGGCGGCGTTCTTACGTTTTTACCGCAGATCGCGATTCTGTTCTGCCTGTTATCGATTTTGGAAGACAGCGGTTATATGTCCCGCATTGCGTTCATTATGGACCGGCTGCTGCGGAAATTCGGCCTTTCCGGAAAGGCATTCATTCCGATGCTGATGGGATTCGGCTGTTCCGTGCCCGCGGTAATGGCCGCGCGTACCATGGAGAATATGAAAGACCGTCGGATGACGATCATGCTGGTGCCGTTTATGTCGTGTTCCGCAAAATTGCCGATCTACGGTTTCATTGCGCAGATCTTTTTCGTAAAATACAGGGGACTCGTCGTATTCAGTTTATATTTGATCGGAATCCTATGCGGCATTTTATCGGGCATCCTATTTAAGCGTACTTTATTTAGAGGAGAAGACGCGCCGTTTGTGCTCGAACTTCCTCCGTACAGAATGCCCGGGCTGCACAGTACGCTGCGCCACGTATGGGATAAGATCGAACACTTTGTAAAAAAAGCGGCGACGCTGATCTTCGGGATGAGCGTGCTGTTATGGTTTCTGCAGAGCTTCGACTTTACGATGCATTTTACGGAAAACGGCGAAAGCAGTATGCTTGGAATGATCGGCGGCTTGATCGCTCCGGTCTTTCGTCCCGCGGGCTTTGCCACCTGGCAAGCCGCCGTATCGCTGCTGACCGGCTTCGTCGCAAAAGAAGCGGTGGTCTCCTCCATGTGTTTGTTTTATGGAATTTCCTCTACGGCAGGAGCGGAAGCGGCGGGAATCCTGTCCGGGACGTTTGCGACGCCCGCTGCGGCGTATGCGTTCCTCGTCTTTACGCTGTTGTACGTTCCTTGTGTGGCGGCGTTTGCTACGATGAAACGAGAACTCGGCGGCTGGAAATGGGCGCTTGGCAGCGCCGCTTATCAGATCGGGATCGCATATGTCATGTCGGTATTGGTATACACGGTGGGAACGTTTATTTTATAGAAATTTGGTGAGCATCTTGAAAATCATACCGTATTTGCTGGCGGCGGCGATCGTTGCATGGGGGACGTATTCGCTCGTCAAATATTTTAAGAACAGAAAAAAACAAAACGGCTGCGACGATTGCCGCGGATGCGGTGAGAATTCGTGCAAAAATTGTAACAGGAGCAGAAAATGAAGATTTACAGAGGCACATTCGGAGATCCGGAAGAAGCTGCGGCGGGCAGAGGCGTGGGACTTGGAAATTTTGACGGGATCCATGCCGGGCATACGGCGCTGATCCGAAAGTTGATTTCGGAATGTTCGCATAGAAAATTGCGTTCCATGATCTATACGTTTGAAAATCATCCGAAC
>CABQCN010000004.1 GCA_902462635.1 uncultured Oscillospiraceae bacterium | reverse complement strand
GTTGCAAATGAAAATATTTACTATTATCGATCGACAAAAACAATTCGGGATCTAATTCTCTATACATAATTGAATAAATGTCTTTTTGAGCAAAAATACGAATACAGATTTTTTCAGATATTAGCAGCGCAACAAAAATCAGAAAAAATACGAATCTGTTTTCCACATAAAAAACGCTTAAAAAAATCAGCACACATAAAATCACTACCGAGATTAAAGATTCAATTAAATATTTTTTTAAATGATTTTTCATTTATTAAACCTCCCGATTAATGCATTATTTATGCAAACACTTTTCCCCATGCGGCAAAAAATGCTGCGATTGCTACTACAACTTCTCCTGCTGTTTCAAGCCAACCTCAATCCCTCCCGGTTTCGGGTTTAGGCTATGGTTTTCGGTTGCGTTTGTGGAGGCTCGGTCGAATTATTCGTCTGTGGGTAAATTCAGTGCTTATTGATACCGCATTATCATATTCATCGGTAGTAGGAACCGTGTACCCCACAGAAAATGTACTGCGGCGAAAAACGTGCGTGCAATTTATTCTCCTATGTATACGACATAAAATTACTATGAACGAACTTACTTATCTTCTTCCTGTTAAATTATCAAAGTACTATTCAATCCGTTTTTGACAATCTGTAATTCCACTGGGCTCTTGTATCCAAACAAATCCCGTTTCACTTCATCAATTATACCATAGTCTTCCGGATAAATACACGCTCTTCGCCGCCGGGAAGAAACGTTCCACACAGGCGGTATCATAAGGACGACCCGCCTTACTCATACGCCCGATCCTCCTGTGGTCTTGCGGCATCTTACGAAACGAGTCACTACTATATTGTATCCCCCGGTCGCTATGAAATATCGTGTTGCTTCCTCCACCCGTTCTGGCTAAGGCATTGCATAACGCTTATTTGACTGGCTTGTCATCTACATTCTTGCTGATCGTATAACCAATGATCTCTCGCTTGAATAAGTCCACTACAACGGCTAGATACATCCAGCCCAACATCGTCTTTCTGTTGGTACTGTCTCCTGCCTTCGTTTCATACCGTTAAATGCTCTTTTCCCAATAAAATAAGTACCATTCAAAGAAGTCAGCGGGACAAAATGCGGCATAAGAAATAGAATCTTTAAAATAAAAATCTGCTTCTACTTATCGATTTTGCGGCAGACGGTCCTTTCGGCTTTTCGCGCGGTCAGCTGAAGGTAACTGATTTTGCCCATTTCTGAAAATCGGGCAGAAAATCGTCGAAATCGTTTACCTCACATGCGAACTGGATCAGCCAGTATGCGTCCGGACCTTTAAACACGGTGGCGTAATATTTGAACTCTTTGCCGTTCGTACTTTTTTCATATGTAAAATACAGGAGTCCATCTTCTTCCGCAACGGCAGCCGTAAGGGAATTGGCGGTGAGAACGAGATTCGCATATTGATTCAGCGTCATATTTTCATATTCCGTGCCTTGAAAGCTGGAAAAATCTTCTTTTAAAGTGGTAACGATAGATTTCAGAGAAACATAATACGCAGTCTGCGTCACAAGGCTCTGTTCGGTAAACGCATCCGTGAGGGTGATCGTGGCGCCGGCTTTCGAAAAATCCTTCTCTTTCGCCTTCCCGGTCAAGCCGCAGGAACAGCATCCGGCCACCAGGACCGCGCAGAACAAGAGCAGACAGTATTTTGATATTTTTTTCATGATTGCCTCCCATAAATATTTACCGCAGTGCATTATATCGGATCGTGCTGTTTTTTTCAATCGGAATTTTCTGCAAAGCCGTTTTTGCGCGGTTCGCGGTATTGAACAAATCGGGAGACAGGCGTAATATGGGATCATATAACTTTTCTGAATATAAGGGGCGCATAGAAAATGAAAGGGAAAAATGCAGAAAAACAAATCCATCCGATTCCGCCGTTTTACAGGGAAGATTCCCGAATCTTGATTCTCGGCAGCTTCCCCTCCGTAAAATCACGGGAGCAGCTTTTTTTCTACGGGCACCCGCAGAACCGCTTCTGGGCCGTGACGGCGTCGGTATTCGGCTGCGCCGCACCGCGTACGGTGGAGGAAAAGAAAGCGTTTCTGGAATCGAACCGGATCGCGCTTTGGGATGTGATCGCTTCCTGCGAAATAGACGGATCCTCCGACAGCAGTATTAAAAACGCCGTGCCGAATGACCTTAGCATCCTTTTAAACCGCTGCCGCATTCGCAGCATATTTATCAACGGCAGAACGGCGGAACGGCTGTATCGGAAATATCTTCTGCCCCGGACGGGGAGAGCGGCCGTGTGCCTGCCCTCTACGAGTCCCGCGAACGCCGCTTGGACGCTTCCGCGCCTGGTCGCGGCGTGGAGCGTCCTGCGGGAAAGCGATGAGCGTTTCTTATGACGCCTGGTCGAACTGGCTGTTGTAGAGTTCAGCGTAGAAGCCGCCCTTCTCCAGCAATTCGTCGTGGCTGCCTTGTTCCACGATATCGCCGTTCTGCAATACGAGAATGATATCCGCGTTTTTGATCGTAGAAAGACGGTGCGCGATTACAAAACTCGTACGTTTCTCGGTCAATTTATCCATCGCGCGCTGTGTGATGATTTCCGTACGCGTATCGACGGAAGATGTCGCTTCGTCCAGGATCAGCATCGGACTGTTCTGGATCATCGCCCGCGCAATGGTAAAGAGCTGCTTTTGCCCGGACGATATCGCGGTGTTGTCGTCCAGTATGGTATCGAAGCCATGCGGCAGCGTCTTGATAAAATGGTAGATCCCGCAGGCCTTGCACGCTCGGACCAAATCTTCCTCGGCGATACCGGGATTGTTATAAACCAGGTTTTCCCGCACGGTGCCTTCAAAGAGCCAGGTATCCTGCAATACCATGCCGAACAGGCTGTGGACTTCCTGCCGTTTCATTTGATCGATCGGAACGCCGTCGATCGTAATCGTACCGCTGTTCAAATCGTAAAAGCGCATCAGCAGGTTTACGAGAGTGGTTTTTCCGGCGCCTGTGGGGCCGACGATCGCTACTTTCTGTCCGGGTTTCACCGTGGCGGAGAAATCCTTGATGATGATATCGTCAGGTTTATCGGGATAACTGAAGCATACGTGGCGGAACGTGACTTCGCCCTGCACTTCTTCAATTTTTGCCGTCTTGGACGATTCGTCCGACAGTTCTTCTTCGTCTAAAAATTCGAACACACGCTCGGAAGATGCCGCGGCCTGCTGCAGATTCGTCATCGACTGCGCAATCTGCGACAGAGGAGAGGTAAACAGCCGGATATACATCATGAATGCGGCGATGGTGCCGATCGTCGTAATGTCTTTCATTACCAGCAGCGCGCCTACCACGCACACGACGACATAACCGAAATTTCCGATAAAATTCATCAGAGGCTGCATGACGCCGGACAGAAACTGGGATTTCCAGTTGGCTTCGCGCACTTCTGCGTTCATGCCGTCGAATTTTTGTTTGATTTGATTCTCGGCGCCGGAGACGCGTACGATATCGTGTCCGGAGTACATTTCTTCTACATACCCGTTAATTTTCCGAGAGCGTTTTGCCGCGCGATAAAATGGCGCTGCGAATGACTCATAATCACAAGCATCAATGCGAAGCCGACAATTGTGGAGAAAATTGCCGCAAGCGCCATGATCCAATTGCTGTAGAACATCATGAAAACGCACCCTATGACTTGCGCAAGCGCAGCGATCAGCGGCGCGATGCTGTTATTCAGCGCCTGGCCGATCGTATCCACGTCGTTCGTGACACGGCTCAGAATATCGCCGTATGTGTTGCCCGAGAAATATTTTAACGGTACGCGGTTGATTTTTCCGGAAATATCGCTGCGCAGCTGTTTCGAGATCCGCTGTGTGAGCGTGGCCATGATAAAATGCTGCAGGAAGGTGAAAAGGGCGCTTGCGCCGTAGAGGCAAAGCAATAGGATCCCAACCTTCTCGATTCCCTTCAAATCGATCCCGCCGAGCAGACCGTCCGCGATAAAATCTGTAATTTTACTGATTTGGTTCGGTCCGATGACCGTCAGAATAGCGCCGCCTGCCGCGAGAATCAATGTAAAAATGAGTACGCCCATGTATCTGTTGCCGTATACCGCCAGCTTTTTCAGCGCTTTTTTCATATTTTTCGGCTTTTCGACGGCTTGTTTTCTGTTCATATGTCCTGGCATATCCGTTCCTCCTTTACGCGTCCAGTTCCGCAGCGGAAAGCTGGGACAATGCGATTTCTTTGTAGACGCTGCAATTTTTCAATAATTCCTCGTGCGTGCCGATCCCTACCGCCTGGCCCTCATCCAGCACGATAATTTTATCCGCATGCCGGATCGTGCCGATTCGTTGGGCGACGATCAGGCAGGTTGTGCCTTTCAGCTCTTTTTCGATGCGGCTGCGGACCTCACGATCGGTTTTGTAATCGAGCGCGGAAAACGAGTCGTCGAAAATGAGAATTTCGGGATTGCGCGCGATGGCACGCGCAATCGAAAGACGCTGTTTCTGCCCGCCCGACACATTGGCGCCGCCCTGCGCGATATCGGAATCTATGCCCTTGTCTTTCTCGGCGACGAAGCCGGAGGCTTGTGCGATATCGATCGCTTTCGCGATTGTCTCATCGGTCAGCGCCGCGGCGGATTCGCCGAAGGCGACGTTATTTTTTATAGTATCGGAAAACAGGATCGCTTTTTGCGAGACGTATCCGAGTTTGTTGTAAAGCGCCTTGAAGGTATATTCTCTTACGTCCGTGCCGTCTATGAGCACCGTGCCTTCCGTGGCGTCGTATAAGCGTGCCACGAGATTGACGAGCGTCGTTTTCCCGCTGCCCGTAGCGCCGATAAAGGCTATGGTTTCTCCCTTTTTTGCAGTGAAACTAATATTGGTGAGTACGTTTTTATCAGAATCCGGATAATGGAAAGATACGTTTTTAAATTCGATTTCCCCGGTGATTTTTCCTTCGTTGGTTTCCCCCTCTGTTCTGTGGCCCTGTTTTACCGCGATCGGCGCGGTGATGACTTCGTTGATTCTGTTCGCGGATACCTCGGCGCGCGGCAGAATCATAAAAATCATAATCAGCATCATAAAAGACATGATGACATACATTGCGTACGAACTGAATACCATGACTTCACTGAACAAGGTCAGCCGCCCTGCGGCGTCTGTTTTATTGATCAGGTACGCGCCGAACCAGGAAATGGCGAGGGTGATGCCGTTCATGACGAGCATCATGGTAGGCTGCATGACCGCCATGGCTCTTTGGGTGAAAAGCTGTGTTTTCGTCAGTTCCTCGTTGGCTTTTTCGAATTTACCCATCTGATATTCTTCTGCGTTGAACGCGCGTACTACGCGCAGCCCCGTCAGGTTCTCCCGCGTCACGCGGTTGATATTGTCTACGAGCTTCTGCAGCATTTTGAACTTCGGCATCACAAATACCATTAAGAAGGTCAGTACGATTGCAATAAACACGACGGCGCCTGCGGTAACGAGGGAAAGCTCCCAGTTCTTTCCGACGATTTTACAAACGGCCCATACCGCCAGAATCGGCGCTTTGATGATGACCTGGAGTCCCATCGAGATGACCATCTGCACTTGTGTGATATCATTTGTGGTTCTCGTGATCAGGGAAGCGGCAGAGAATTGATGCATTTCCCCGATCCCGAAATCGGAAACCTTAGTGAAAACCTTCTCTCGGGCGATATAGCTGAAGCTTGCGCCGATTCTGGCGGCGAAATATCCTACGACGACGCTGAGCAGCGCGCTGCCGAGCGCGCAAAGCAGCATTTTACCGCCGGCGGCCAGAATTTCCGACATGGCGCTGCCCTCTGTTTTTATGAGTAACGTGATATCGCTCATGTAATCCGGCAGTCTGAGATCGAGCCAGACCTGGGCGACGATCAGCGCGACGGAGGCGACGATCAGCAACCAGTCTTTTTTGCGTAAATACTTGAATAACTTTAACATCGGTAGATTCTCCTTATATTATTGTACTGCGTGCTCCTGGAACAATACGACCCGTTTCAGGATGCGGATCAGCTCTTCGGCATCTTTTTCTCCTAAAAACATCATGAGTTCCGCATGTTTCCGCCGGATGGCGTCGCGCTTCTCAAGCACGGTTTTCTTCCCTTTCTCCGTTAAAAAAACGAGAACCATCCGTTTGTCGCTTTCACTGCCGCGCCGTTCGATCAGTCCTTTTTGAGAGAGGCTTTTGAGCGTATCGGCAACTCTGCCGGAACCGACGCAGAACTGCTCTTTCAGTTTGCCGGGCGTGACGCCGTCTTGGATAAAAGCAAGGTATCCCAGCACGCCGAATTCTCCGCGCGACGTCGTTTCCGATTCCCTATGGAGCGGATTTCGCATAAATGCTGCCGAGCACATTAGAAATTCATCTGCAAGCTGTTCATAATCCATTTGTTTCATCTCCGTACCAATTAATATCTCGCAGTACGAGATAAAGTATACCCCTGTTTTGCGGACGGTCAAGAGGCGAAGATGAACAATATATGGACTGTTTGTGCGAATATGGAAAAAATTGTGATTCCGGATTCTTAAAACCGCGTTTCCTGCAGCATAGAAAAAATCTCCGCGATTTTGACGGCGCCTTCCGCGTGTCCTTCGTCGTAAAGCGCCAATAATTCCTTGGAATCGGCGCTTGTACGTTTTACCCGTAGCGGTTTCAGCGGACGGATAATCACCGCGCTGCCTTCGCGCTCCAGCCGTTCGCAAAGCGCGAGCTGGCGGTTGTACACTTCGTGGCGGCGCAGCATCGCTTCCGCGACACGGGGATAGTTCCGGTAAAATCGTTTTAAAAATTTTTTATGCCCGAACGCAGTTTTCCGATATCCCGCATTGCGGGTGAGTACGATGACGTGGAAGCGGTTGCCGTCGGCAATGGATTTTTCGATCGGGATCGGATCGGGAACGCCGCCGTCCAGAAGCTCATATCCTTTGAATCGGACGATGGGGGAAAGGATCGGCACGGAGCACGAGGCGATGCTCGCCTCGAACGCCGGTGTGATTTCTTCTTTTTCGAACCAAACCGTTTTCCCCGTAGCGCAGTCCATTGCGCCCGTAAGAAAGCGTATTTTACAATTTCGGAAGGTTTCCCAATCGAATGCGACGTGCTGCCGTGGGATCGTGTGGAAGATGAAATCCATATTGAACATCGAATGACGGAAAATCAAATTGCGTATGCTGACGTACCGCGGATCGCCGACATAATGTTCCACGATCTGACGGCTGCGCAGACGCTGTCCCGAGATATAAGTGACGGCATTCGCGGCGCCTGCCGAAACGCCGATGATATAGGGGAACATGATTCCCGCGTCCAGAAACGCTTCGAATACGCCGGAACTGTAAAATCCCCGCGTACCGCCGCCTTCGAGCACAAGCGCGGTGCCATCCGGCAGCATTTTCTCCGGCGGCCGGCCGGAGATCGGAAGATGTGTGTATTTTTGCGTTTCCATACCGATCCTTTCCGTTCCTGTATTTTCCCGGGTAGTATAGCATAAAAACCGGAAAACTTGAAGGACCGGAAAGATTCCTGTATGCGCCTGAATGATACCGCGGAATGGGGCGTTACGCGATAACAGGATAACTGCCTTCTGGCAACGGGCGGCCGCCATCAGCGCGCAGGCATTTGGAAATCGATCAGCGCGTTGTTGAGGAAACTATTGAACGGCTGCATTTTACGGAAAATTTCCGTGACAGACGAAATAAAATCCGCATCGAGCAGCTGTGCGTCCGATAAGGGATATTCCAGGTACCAGCTTTTATATTTCAGATATTCGGCCTGCGGATGTGCCGGATCGTAACCGCGCGGAACGTTCTTCAGCGCTGTGCCGCCGATGGTAAACGTTTCTGCGAAAGCGGGATCGGAAATGAGTTTCTGCCATTCGTCGCCGCGTGCGGCGATCCGGCTGCGTACCAATTCGGTGGCGTCTTTGAACAGATCCGCAAACAGCCCGCCGCCGAGGAAAGATCGATTCCCCGGTTTTATCAGGATGTAATAACCGACCGGGATAGGCAGCTTGCCTTTTGCGGCAATATGTGCGCGGAAGCTGGGATTGTACGGCGATTTGTCGTGACTGAAACGCGTGTCGCGCACCAGCTTGAACGTCAGCTCTTTCGGTTCGAGCGGGGGGATCGCATCGTCGGTTTTGCGAATTTCAGCAATAAAAAGCCGAAGCATTTCTTCAAAAGCCCGGTTCGCGGTCTGCAGCTCCTGTTTGTTTGCGTGGTACCAGTCCCGGTTGTTGTTTTGCTCCAGCGCGGAAAGATATTCCAAGAGTATTTTTACATTCATACGGTTTCCCCTTTCGGATGCAGTATGGTGCGGAAATGGTCCGATGCGACCAATTTACGGATCCAGCCCGCAGTACTTTCCGCAGAACGGTAGGCCGGGAGTCCGGCGAAAATCTGCGAAAGCTCGTCCAGTTCTTCCATTGCGCCGGCGCAGCGGAGGATATCTTCCCGGTTACATTGTTTCATCGTATTATAAACGAGGTTTTTAGGATCTATGCGGTGGTTTTCAATCGCGTAATCGACTCTGCGCGCGCAGGAACAGGCGCCCGTACCGCTCAGACCGCAA
Source organism: uncultured Oscillospiraceae bacterium (assembly GCA_902462635.1). Classification (GTDB taxonomy): domain Bacteria; phylum Bacillota; class Clostridia; order UBA1212; family UBA1255; genus Egerieisoma. The sequence goes on along the minus strand of CABQCN010000004.1, from coordinate 6,479 downwards.
TATCCGTTCAAAAACTGCGCCATCTTTTTCCGGATCCGCGACAGCTTCTGACGGTATGCTTGCGGCGTGGTATCCAGAATTTCCGCCGCAATGATGCTGTTTAAGCGAAACATTGTCCCAAGTATATAAATACAGCGGCTTTCCGCATCGAGACATTGCAGCATTACGTTTGTGCAGGAATATTTCAGTTCCTGTTCCAGCAGCTGCCGCTCCACCCCCGCGCTTCTGTCCGGAATGTCTTTTTCTTTGCCGGAGACGATATCGGCCCCGTATGTTTCAAAACTCAGGGCAGCGTGAGAGAACATCCCTTTTTGAGAATTCCGCAAGTGGTTTATCGCGATCCGCATGACCCAGGTTGACAGGCTGCTTTCCTGACGGAAAGAGGCTAGGTGCGTCATGATTTTTATTAGAATTTCCTGCGTCGCGTCTTCTGCGTCGGGAACGGTTCCCAGCATGCGCAGCGAAAGGTTGAACACCATATCCTGTACGCCGCATAATAGCGATTCCAGCGCATTCTGATTGCCAGATACGGCTTCCTCGATCAAAAATTTTTCGTTTTCCAGTTTCATTGGATACACCTCCTAATTTATTAGACAAAGCAGGAACGGCAGTGTGACAGGCGGTGCAAAAAAAATTCTTTTGCCGCTCTGCAATCTCCGGTTTTTTTGATTATATCACAATAAAAATCTTATGAGCACGGCGAAAAACGGCATGGCTTCGATTGCCATGCCGTTTCCCGTTTCGTTTCTTTCGGAAACCAGATATTAGCGATTGTTGTTGTTCTGGTTGTTGTTCTGGTTGTTATTTTGCTTGTTGTTGTTCTGGTTGTTGTTTTGATTCTGGTTATTCTGATTGTTGTTCTGGTTATTGTTTTGATTCTGGTTATTCTGATTGTTGTTCTGGTTCTGCTGATTTTTGTTGTTCTTACAATTCTGATTATTATTCATGAGTTGTATCTCCTTTTAGATATATTTGCGAACATCTCGCAAGAATAGTATTGCATTTTTCACTCCGGATATGTATAAAAAATATGTTTTTTTTTCATAATAGGGAAAAACAGGCTGAGGCGGGATCTTTTATGGTATTGATTAAAAACGGAAAAATACATCCGATGACGGGAGCGGATTGCCGGTACGGCGACCTCCTCCTTGCCGATGGAAAAATCAAACGGATCGGGAAAGAAACCGGAGCGGGAAAAGAGGTCACAGTAATCGACGCCAAAGGTCTCGATATTTATCCGGGATTTATCGACGCGCATTCCCATCTCGGGATCATGGAAGATAAAATCGGACAGGCGGGCAACGACTGTAATGAATCGACAAATCCGGTCACCCCGCGTCTGCGCGCGATCGACGCGATCAATCCAATGGACAGCGCGTTCCATAATGCGCTGTCGGTCGGCGTTACCGCCGTTCTGGCCGGTCCCGGGAGCGCAAACCCTATCGGCGGGCAATTTGCCGCTATCAAGACGTATGGACGCAGGATCGACGATATGGTGATCAAAGCGCCCGCAGCGATGAAAATGGCGTTTGGGGAAAATCCAAAAAACACTTATGGCACAAACGGAAATATGCCGCTTACCCGTATGGCGGTCGCTTCCCTGATCCGGGAAGAACTGCAAAATGCGCAGGACTATTATTTTCTGAAAAAGAACAGCGGAGGCGGAGCGTTCCAGATCGATTATGAGTATGAGCCGTATCTTCCGTTGTTCGAGCATAAAATCCCGATCAAAGCGCACGTACACCGTCTGGACGATATTTTTACCGCGATCCGCATAGCCAATGAATTCGGCCTGCTGCTGACGCTCGACCATTGCACGGAAGGCCATCTGGAAGCCGATAGGATTGCTTCTGCCGGATTCCCGGCGATCGTAGGGCCTTCTCTTGCGTCCCGCAGCAAGCTGGAAGTGGAGAATTCGGATTTTAAAACGGCAGGTATTTTACAAAAAGCCGGCGTCCGCGTGGCAATTACTACCGATCATCCGGTATCCCGCATCCAATATCTTCCGCTCTGCGCCGGACTGGCCGCAAAAGAAGGACTCGGACACGAAGCGGCGCTGCGGGCGATCACGATCGACGCCGCTGTCATTGCCGGCATCGCAGACCGCGTAGGAAGTATAGAACCGGGAAAGGATGCGGATCTCGTCCTGTATGACGGAGACCCGCTGGAGATTTCCGGTAAAGCAGTCTGCACGATCGTCAACGGGGAAATCGTACTGGATAAACGAAACGAAAATTCCTGAAATTTTGATTTCTCGTAATGATCGGGACTGCTCGTCCCTGCGGCGCGCGTTTCGATTTTTTCGAGAATCCCGTACTCTATGCGTATAAAACAGGCCCCAGCAGGCCGGTGGGCGGCAGCGGCAGATAGGTAGAAAAATAATCGCGGTGCTTATATGCAAGATTACTTATGATTTCGATGATGACCTCGTTTTCGCCTTTCTTCCATGCGGACGACACGTCGAAGACATATGGAGCCTGGATACGCGCGCCGCAATAAATTCCGTTGATCCAAAGCTGCGCCGTTTCTCCCACACTGCCGAGATCAATGCGCCGCACGGATTCCCGGGAAGAACAAATTCCTTCGTATCTGATCGCGCCGCAGAAATAGGGGAGTTCCCGTGCCAGATTCCGCAATCCGGACGCGCAGTCCAGATCGCAATAATACCGGAAGGTATCGGATTCTTTGAGAGACACCTTGAAATTGAGGTTCGCGAGGCGTTTATCCGGTATCAGGTATTTTCGCTCCGGCAGATCCTGCGGCAGGCCGTTTCCCGCAATAATAAGTACGGAATTTCCGGGCGGAAGTACGAGCCGGACCCCCTTTTCGCAGCGGCGTAGCCGATACAGGGCGTTTTCCCAAAGATCATATTCTACATAGTGATCTGCGCTGCCCGGAAGCTTTACATATGTGTCCACGCCGGACTGCATATTCAAATGGAAGAAAAAGTATTTATCGTTGCCTTCTCCGGCCGTATGAAAAACTCTGACATCGGGGTATTCCCCGTCAAGTAAGGCGTCCGTGAAACCGTTTGCCGTAAAATAGGCTGCAATTTCCGAAGCCGGTACGATCCGGAACGCACTGCACAGCGTTCGGGTCTCGTTTCTGATTTCTTCCAGCGCTTCTTCGGTATTCCAGCAGGCTTCGGTTCTGTCCGGAGCGGCATCGGTAAAGACGACGGGAAGCCCCAGCGCGGCGAAGCTTCGGAACGCCTCTAATAGCTTGCGGGGGAATACCTCGCTGTATGAGACGACGAGCGCGTCGTAGCTTTCTCCGCCGATCGCCAGTTTACCGTCTTTTATGGACGCGGCGCCGGAGAGCAGGAGGTCTTCCGGGATAAAATCATAGTCGATTTGCCGTTCGGCCAGGTTTGTGGCGATGTCTTGAAACAGCCGGTTGACGCCGCCGCACCACTCGCCCTCTGCATTATAGAAAACAGCGGCGTTTGCCCGATGCGTGCCTGACGACAGAATATGGCACGCCCTTTGCAGGTAAAGCATCAAATATCTGAACAGCGGAAATTGCGGATTCGTCCCGTTTGCGTAAAAATGCGGCGGGCAATCGGGATCGTTTTCCCGCGGGGTAAACGCATGCGGAACAAAATGATTGACGCCGCCTGCAAGCATACAGTCCGTCAGGTATTTCATCAGGGGGAGTCCTTCCGCCCAGCCGTATGCGCCGTAAAGCTCGCACATGGCCCTGTTTTTCTTTTTTGGGTCCAAATGCGCCGCAGAAGAACACAGCTTTGCCACGGTATTCAGAAAAAATTTGGGATCGGAAGCCGGCGCGCAGCAGGAAAACTGATGTTTCATATTTGTAATGCCCGGAAGGATCTGATGCAGAACGATATCCATGCCGGCCATATCCTGTCCTTCCAGCGCCCTGAAATAGTGGGCGCTTCCGTAGCCCAAACGCATATGCGTATTCATATCTTCAATGACGTGCCCGATATACATGACGCCGTGCTCTCTGCACCAATTCCCGAGCAGATTACTGAAATGATCCCTGTAAAGGCAAGAAAGGAGTTCCATATATGCATAACGCATCTGCGCGCTTCTGCCCGTGATATCGTACCAGAGCGCCGGAAGGGCTACTTCCGTTTCCTGTTCCGTGAGGCCGGTTTTCCTGGCGAGCAATCCGATCATATCGGTTTTCCAGGGCAGAATCAGACCGGGCGTCCCCAATTTGTCGTCATAGGAACTTATATTGTTTGCAAAGCACGGCTCGTCGGAGAAAAATCCACGGAATGTGTTGCCGAAATATGCGCCGAAGCGTTCATAATGGGGTTCGTATATTTCCGACAGCATCACTTTGCAGGATTCGGGACTGCACATGTCGATGTACTCGGCAAAGGCCGGGGGTCCGTTTCTCGTTTTAATGATAAAATAAATTCTCCATACGCCTTCCGGAACGTCCCAGAACACCAGTCCGTCGCTGATCCGGTCTGTCAGGAGCACTCCCGTGGCGCCGTCCGCCTGTTCTTCGTACCCCGTTCGCCGGAACGCAGATACGGAAACGAGCGTTTCCTTGTCCGGATCGAATCGTCCGGCAAGAAAAGCAGCTCCTTTTATCGGGCCTGCTACGTCCAGCGCCGCGATGCGTACGTTTTTCTTTTTGAGAGCGGGATATTTTTCCCCAATCGCTCCGTTTGCGTATCCTGTCGGGAAATGCTTATCATCCAGCAGCCAGACGTATAGCCCCCGGCGCTTTGCTTCCTGCAAAAGGAACGCAAAATCCTCCCACCACGGATCTCGGCAGAACGCTTCATAAGTACGGCTTTCCAGGCAGAATTCCCTGATTCCGCTTTTTTCGATGGCGTCGATTTCTGAAAGCAGTTTTTCACGGGGTTCTCCGTGAAGCCACAAAAAGGGGAGGATATAACTGCCCGGGCGGTCATTGATACAGTCTTCTATCCTTTTATCCATTTCATATCCCTCCGTATCCCGCTATGCGGTTATTTTATGAAGTCTGTTTCCGGCCTTTTTCGTTTTTATACTTTGATTTCTGCGCGGCTGCCGCCGGATTTTTGCTTTGTAACCAGAATCTGGCGGTCGATTTTTTCTTTCAGCTCGGCCACATGGGAAATGATTCCCACGAGACGTCCGCTGCCGGAAAGATTTGTCAGAACATGCAGCGCCTGCAGCAGAGATTCTTCGTCCAGAGAGCCGAACCCCTCGTCGATAAACATCGTATCAAGCCGGATCCCGCCCGCGGAGGATTGGATTTCATCCGACAGCCCCAGCGCAAGAGAGAGGGAAGCTTTGAAGGCTTCGCCGCCGGAAAGCGTTTTGACACTGCGTTCGGAACCGTTGTAATGGTCGATAATATCCAAATCCAGACCGCTCTGGCTGCGGCCCGCGGCCGCGTCCATCCTACGCTTTAATTCGTACTGCCCGCCCGACATCATCATGAACCTCGTATTTGCCCGTGCGACGATTCTGTCGAAATACTGCATCTGGACGTATGTTTCCAGCATTATTTTTTCCTTGCCGGTGAGATTGCCGTTTGCGGTATCGGATAATGCTTTGACCCAGGCGTATTTTGTTTCCGCGGCCAGAAGGTTTGCAGCTTCCTTTTCGATCCTGGAAAACGCTGCGCGGTTCGCCTGGATCCGGGCGGAAACGTCCGTCAGCGCGGTGTCCGTTTCCTGCTTTTGCCGTGTGACTTCCGTTTTCCTTTCCTTTTCCGATGCAATATCGATTTCAGGGGCATCAGCGAGCTGTTCCGACAGGCTTTTTATTTCTCCTGTTTGCGAATCTGCGGCTGATCTGCACGTATCATAAGCCTGTTTGGCCTCGTCGAACGCTCTTTCCATTTCCTTTTTTTCTTTTTCGTGCCCGGCGATGCGGGCGAGCGCTTCTTCCTTTCTTTCGTATTCCAGATCGGCTGCGATTCTGTCCTTCTCCCCGGATTTGGCTGCAATTTCGCTTTTCAGCCCGGCCAGTTCTTTCTCGCGCACAAAAGCGGCGGTGTCCGTTTCCGTATTTCTGCGTTCCTGTTCGAGAAGCTGTTCTTCGATTTCCGCTTTTTGCCGTACACGCCTCTCGATTTCCGCCAATTTCGCATTCAGGCGTTCCGCATCGGCTGCCGCCGTTTCCAGCGCTTTTGCTGCGGCAGAAGGCAATTCTTTCCAGGTAAAATTTAAAAATAACGCTGCGGCGCTGCGTTCGATCTCCTCTCTTTTTCCTTCGATTTCCCATTTGATTTTTTCTGCCGCAGAACTTGCCGCCGCCGCTTCCTCTTTCGCGTTTTCGCTCTGCCGCTGCGCTTCTTTCCATTCCGCTTCGCTCGGAACGTGCTGCTGTTTAACGGCCGGGTGCGGATGGGAAACGGATCCGCAGACGGGACATCTTTCTCCGTCCGCTAAGGAGGCTGCCAGAATTCCGGCCTGCCCGTCCTGAAACGCCCTCGTTTTCCGCAGATACAGCAGCTGCAGGGAATCTGCTCTGGCCGCGGCGGCGGCATAAGATCGGAAGAGC
>CABQCN010000003.1 GCA_902462635.1 uncultured Oscillospiraceae bacterium | reverse complement strand
GAATTCGCCGTTCCGGTCGCCGTAAGCGCTGTCTTTTATCAGTTTCTCCGCCTGTGTAATCAGGCTGACCAGCACATCGTAATTCACACCGATCCTTTTTCCGGCAAATTCTTCCATAGCTTTTTGCAAGGCTTCCTTTGCCGCATCCACCTCGTTTTGTGTGGCACGCTGGTTTTTGGCTACTGCTTGGGCTTTTTTAATTTCCGTCAGGAAAACGGCCTTCGCGCCATACTGGTATTGCCCGTTTTGGGTTCCCTCCGCAGCGTTTTGATGAATGGATTCGCACAGATCGGCCAATTGCGCCAATTCCCCGTATTGTACGACCACCACCGTTGTGTTGAAGTGTTCCATCGCCTGCTCCAATGCGGAAATGGCAGCTAAAACCTCATCCGATGTGCGGTTTGGCTTGGTTGCGGTCATCTCGGCCGCTTCAATGGCGCCGGTAAACACAACTTTTTCATCCGGCGGATAGTCCCCGTTTCGTTCGCCAAAGGTCGCGTCGTTCAGCCTTTGCCGTGCGGTCAGGATCAACGCGTTCAGCCGACTGGCATCCACTACATTGGATTGTCCGGTAAATTCGGCGATCGCGTCTTGCAGCGCCGCTGCCGTTATATGGATTTCCGGTTGGGCGGACTCGGCGTCCCGCACAGCCTGGGCTGCCCGGACCGCGGCATTCAGCTTGTCAACCGCCGCTTGCGGATATTCTCCGTGTCCGCTGCCAACCACAGCCTTTGACAGAACGTCCGCCGCTATTGCAATTTGCGCTTTCAATTGTGTTTTATCCACTACAATCACATACACCGTCTTTGTGAGGGAATCTCCCCCCACGCCTGTAACGTCGATGGTAAGACGATAGCTTCCGGTAGCTTCCGGTTTGAACTGCACTGTCGCGGTGTCTGCGCCTGTCAGACCGGACACGGCGGGGGAAACCGACCATCGGTAGCCTGCCACAGCCTCCTTCGGCTCAACGGAAGCAGTCCATTGCGCCGTTTGCGCCACGCTGAGGTCCAGGTACACGTCTGTTTCCGGCGTTACGGTCAACCCGGCCAGCTTGGGATGCAGCTCGTTCATGCGCTGCCGCAATGCTTCTGCCGCCGTGTTTATTTTCGCCTGGGTCAGGGTAAGAGCCGTGTTTTCTTGTACGGCTTTTGCCTCGGCAAGCGCGGAAACAAAGAACGCCCACTCCTCGTCAATAAAATCTTCCTGGCGCAGGGACTCCGCGGTATTGATCAAAGCGTTCAGTTCCGTCTTATCCACCACCGGGAATGAAAGATCCTGGTAATGCGTGTTCTGCGCGTCCTCCGGATCCGTTACGGTTACCCGCAGGATATAGTTGCCGGGGTCCGGCGGCGCAAAGGTGACGTTGCTTGTATCGCCGCCGCCTGTAATGCCGGATTCAAAACCACTTATCACCTTCCAGGCGTATGCCACAGGATAGCCCGGTTCACAGCTTGCGGTAAATACCCGGCTGCGTGTATCCGCCAAATCCCACACCTGCAACGGTTGAGGGACAATTGTAATATCGTTCGCCGTAAGCGCCCGGCGCAGGCCCTCCCGCGCCGATTTCAGAGCGGCGGCGGCGCCGTTGATTGCATCCTGCGTTTCCGTTGTGCCGGCCAGCACCAGCTCCGCCGCCGTAAGCGCCGCGGTGAACGCGTCAACGGTTCTGGCGGTATATCCACTGGTATTTACGCTGTCCGCCAGAGCAAGCTCTGTACGCAGCGCCCCCTTATCCACCGCGGTTATGGAAACGGTGGCAGCGTATTCTTTTCCGTCCAGTTTGATAGTAGCCTTCAGGGTGTAAGCGCCCGCCCCCGTTGGGGTGAAAAAGCAGGTTGCGTCGGTTTTGTTGTTCAGTACATAGGTAACCGGCCCGTCCGTCACCGCCCACTGGTATGTTTTGGTACCCGCCGATTCGCTCTCAAGCTTTGCGGTAAGGGTCAGGGACCCCGCGCCGGGATCGCTGACGTCATAATAAGGCAGTGCGGAAGGCTCGATATACGGCGCGCCCACCAGCGCATTGATTGCATTGCGCAGAGCAGCTTCGGCGGCGTTGATTTGTGCTTGCGTCTGCGTGCCCGCCTCCTTGCCCAGCACGGTTTTGGCCGCCGACAGCTGGGCTTGATAAGCATTCCAGGATGCGGCGGAATACTTGCCGGACTCCGTGTATTTTTTGATCGCAGACTGGTACAGGGCGTTCAAGTCCACCTTGGAGGTCACGGTAACAGTATGACTGGCGGAGCTGCGGTTGTTTGCGTCGTTTTTATCGGTTACGGCGACTGTTACGGTATAAGTTCCGGGCTGGGTAAATTTCAGGCTGGTTTGCCGGGGGCCTGTGGCAAGCCCCGGGGATGCGGTGAACCCGGCGTTCGGGAATACATCCCAGCTATAGTTGACCGCCAAGCCGTCAGGGGTAAATCCGGCTGTAAAGGTACGGCTGTCCCCATCCAACAAATCCAGCGCCTTATTTCCGCCGTCCAGCGTCACTTCCGCGAGCGGGAGGGTTCGCGTGGCATAGATCTGATACGGGATGATAAGGCCCGCCCTGTTACTGGATAACACGGTGCCCCGGTATCGCTGCCCGATGGCGGTAAGCTCCGGCATATCCAACACGACTGCGGTCCCGGGCGCACCCGGCGCGGCCGATATACGGGAGAAGGTATTTTTCCCCTTCAGCACCGTTTCGTGTGTAAAAGTGTAGGGATCTAACGCAACGCTGCCGCCGGTTGTTTCATCCGGCTCTTTAGAGCTGTCGTACAGAATGTTTAAATCCGACAATATACTCGACTCCTTGAAACCGGGAATATTACTTTGCCAGGAAAGGTAGTAATAGCTGCCTGTTTTGTGTTCAAAGGGGGAAGCCAGCAGCCCGGCGGCCACCATCTCGCCGGTGGTCAGGGCGGTACCGCCGGCGGTCGCCCCGGTGGTATCTTTATCAAACATGCAATCGGTAGCGGGCCATGAGGTACTTGATACGCCGGCAAGGCCGTAACGGAAGTTCCCGGTAGCGGTCACCTGCCCTGCCGCATAGCTGGATTTGAGAGTGCCCTGGCCGAATAACCGCCCGATCAATCCGCCTACGTAACTTGTACCGCTTACCGCGCCGGCAGCATAGCAGTTCAAAATATCGGCGTTGCTGACTGAACCGGCAAGGCCGCCCACCTGCTGCGTGCCGGATACCTTACCGACCGCAAAGCACTGGGTAATCTTGACAGGGCTGACGCTTGATGAGACGTAGCCGGCCAAACCGCCCACCATCTGGCCGGAGGACGATACATCGCTGAATGCGCCGACCTGGTATAACTCGCTCCGGCCTACAATACCCGCCGCCCCGCCGGCGGAACTTCCCTGCGTGCGTACCGAGCCGTACACCAGGGCCTTTTGTAATTTTGTAATTTGCGTCCCGCTCGTCGTCACCTGCATCCGCCCGACCAGGCCGCCGGCGGATTCCTGCGCGGTTACGGCGGCGCAGGCCTGCACAAAGCCGGTGTTGCCGGACAGGGTGCCGGCATTCAGGCCGCCGAGGATCCCGCCTACATATCTTGTACCGCCGATTTTGGCGTTTTCGCCGTACAGGCCCCGGACGGTAACGTCTTCAATCAAGGCACGGAAAACGTCACCCGCCAGCGCGCCGACCTGTTCATTCCCCTGCACGCCGCCCTTTGCGTTGTCTACCGTAACCGTCAGGTTTTTCACGGAATACGTGCTGAGTTCATCCGTGGTTATATACCCGAACAGACCAACGTAGCTGCTGTCCGGCCGGTTGATCCACAGCCCTGAAATGGTCTTTCCGTTTCCGTCCAGGTGGGAGCGAAAGCCATCGCTGCTCACGCCGATTGGCAGCCAGCCTTTCCCGTCGCCTGCCCCCGCGTCTGCAAGGTACGCGGTTAAATCAATATCGTTCATCAGCTTGAAATAAATGTCGCGTCGTCTTGAAAAATCGCGCAGGGAATCCAGCTGCGCGGCGGTATAGATCCGGTAGGGATCGTCCTCGGTGCCCGCGCCGTCCAGATGGGTTTCCCCGACCAGGCGGGGATAATCAACGCCTGCGTTGATCGACCATGTGTCCGAAAAATCCCAATCGGGAAAGGTGGCCCGCGCCATCATCTGGGCAGTCGTTCTCCCGAATCCGCTCGCAGATGGCTTGTTACAAAGGGATTGATCGTAATAACAGCTTACAATATTCGCGCTGGAGGAGACGTGACAAAATCCGGACCCGTTGGAGCCCTTCAGCGTGGCAGCCGCATAACAGTTTTGTATGGTAGCATAGTCCGCACGGTACACAAAGCCCGCCCCGTACGCAGTGTCCGGGTATGTCTGCACGGTGCCCTCGGCGTAACAGTTTTGCACGGTGCCGCCATAGACCGCGCCTGCAAACACGCCGGCCGACGCACCGTATGCAACGCCCTTGGCGTAGCAGCCGGACACCTGTGCAAAGAGCAGCACGCCTGCCAGAATACCGGCGTTTGCGGTACCCCGCATGAATTTGCCGGGCGCTGTTTCCACGCCCAGATTTTTTACAGTGCCGGTAAAATAACCGAACAGGCCGCCGTTGTCGTGGTTCCGGTTGCTCCACAGCCCGGAAACGATTTTGTTGTTGCCGTCCACTTTGGCAGCGAACGGCTGGCTGCTGCTGCCGACGGGCCGCCAGCCGTAATCGTTGGACCGGGCGGTATAGCCCAGCAAGTCGATATTTTGCTCCAGCTTGAAATACTTGCCCTCAAACGCAGCGCCGGTAAAGGCGTGGAGCCGGTCCAGCTCCACAGGAGTGGATATGGTGAAGGGGGTCGTCTGGCTTCCCGCGCCGCTGCGCATTTTGATGGTGCGCAGCACCGGCAGCGAAGAGGAGGCTTGATACCATTTCGTATTCCCTGTACTGCTGCTTGAAATGTTGCTGCCCCATACGCTGAAGGTGTCGGTTTTTTGCAAATCATTCAGGGATTTGCGGCTGACAGTGCCGGAGTTGCCGTCGTTATAAATGCTCTCCGTGTTGCCGATGGCCCGGTTCCGCCCGTTGTTATAAAAACAATGATCAAACGTTAAATAATTGGTAGCGTTTGGTGCAACTCTACCCACCAGTCCCCCGCGGTATAGATTGGATACTTCCACCGTACCCGAGGAATAGCAGCGGGTTATGGTATGCGCACGCCTCACATCCAGACTGCCCACCAGACCGCCGCCTACGCTGTCGCTGGCGTTGCCTGTAATCAGGTGCGCGGTGGCCTGGCGTGCGGTCGTAACGTTCCCCTGCGCATAGCTGTCCTGTAAACGAATTGCGTTTGCATTTCCGATCAAACCGCCGCAGGTGTTGTTGCCCTGTACTTCTCCCGTGGCATAACAGTTTTGGACTGTGGCGTCGGCAATGTCGCCGAGCAGGCCGCCAATATACAGACACCCGTAAACATTGCCGGTAGCGAAGCAGTCTTGAATTGTGAGCGTATCCGAATCAGAATCGCCAAGCAGCCCGCCTACTGCCTGGCTGCCGGACACGTTACCGGTTGCATAGGAATTGGTAATGCTCACCGCGCCGCCCTTCAGAATTTCACCGACCAGGCCGCCAATCCCGATTGAGCCTGACAGAATGAGCTCGGAAGTACCCTTTACGAACATATCGGCGGTCACCTCGCCTGTTGCGTGGCAATAGCTGATATTGCCGGCCGTCATCGTTCCCACCAGGCCGCCGGCCGCGCCGGCAGAGGCGGTCGTCTTATCCATCTTAACCGCATGTACCGTCATCCAGGAGGAAGAGTTTACGGCATCGCATGGCAATACGAACGTCCCTGCAAGACCGCCCAGAGAACTGTAGCCCTCGATTTTGCCGGAGCTGTAGCAGTTCTGGATGGTGCGGGACCTGACGCTAAAATCGGGGTCGGTCGTGTCTGCCATACCGATGATGCCGCCCAGATGCCGTCCGTACTCGCTGGTAATCGTAATGTCCTGCGCCGAGCAGTTGCTGATTGTGCCGGAACCCAGCGCACCGCAGATACCGCCGGCATAGTCTCCTTCGGTCATTATGGCGCCGGTATAAACGCAGTTGTCAATTTTGCTGTCTTTTTGTTTACAAACAAAGCGGCCTACAATACCGCCGGAAACGCTTCTTGTTCCGTCTTTTCCAATTTTCAGGGTCGCGGCGGAGGTGCAGCCGACGATATCGCTGTCTTCGGCAATAGCAACCAGTCCGCCGATCTCTCCCGTCCCCTCCAGGGTGCCGGAAACCAAATGGCAGTTTTCCACGCTGGTATTTTCTATCTTTCCGGCCAGCGCGCCCAAAAACGTTTCGCCCTTTATGCCGCTGCCGCCCAGGGTCAGGCGCAAATTTTTCACGGTGGTATCCTGTAAAAAGCGGAACAGTCCGCCGTAATTTCTGGCGGTTTTATTTCCCGAATCCCAGGTACCCCAAAGGTTTTGAATCGTGTGGTTTCCTCCGTCAAAATGGAAATAGATCCGCTCGCTGTACCGGCCGCTAGAGGTGCCGATGCCATTCCAGCCCGTATCACTGATCGGTAACACTTCCTCCACAAGGGAATCTTTCATAAACGCCTGAAGGTCAATATCCCGTTCCATCAAAAAATGAAGGCTGCCATACTGCGGGCCGTTTAAGTTGCGCAGGGCGTATAACTGGAAGCCGTGGCGGATCCGGTACGGGTTTTCCTGGGTGCCGTCCCCGTTCCATCCGGCGTAGAAAAAAGCGTTTTTCGGCGCCGGGTATCCGTCGGCGTGCTTATACCAGTATGTCCCCATGTCCCAGTTCGCGTAAGTGGCGTCGTTTCGCATGTTTTCTTCTGTAATTCCGGTCGCACCGTCCGCATTGACCGGCAGGCCCGGATTGCGGTCTTTGTTAAAATAATTGTCGCGCAGCGCTTTCGCAGCGCTGCCTGCGATCCCGCCGCGCTGCTGCGGGGCGGTTACTGCACAGTTTGCAAGGCATTGCTCCACCGTGCCGCCCGTACCGGTAATGCCGCCCGCGGACCGTTCGGCGGACACCCGGCTCTCCGCCTCTACGGTGCAATAAGCCACTACGCTTGTATCGTTCATACTGCCGGTGATTCCGCCCGCATTTTCCTTCGCATAGACAACGGATACCGCCGTACAGCCGCTGATTTGTGTGTGTTGGACCGAGCCTGCAATTCCACCGGCGTTACTCTCTTCAGCTGTCGGCAAAGCATTTACGGAGCAGTCCCGGATAGAGCCGTATTGCAGGTTGCCTACAATTCCCCCCGCGTTCATACTCAAACTGATCGCCATTACGTCCGCCGCACAATTCCGGTAGCGGGAATCCATTTCCATTCCGCTGATACCGCCGACCCCATATTTTCCTGTCACTTTGCCCATAAAGTAGCAGTTGGTGTAGCTGTTGCTGCTTCCGCCGCCCACAAGCCCGCCGGCATACCAGCCATATAAAGGGTGGGAATTGTCCGGGCCCCCGGCAAGTATCTTACCGGAAGCGTAGCAGTTGATAAAGGTGGAACCAGCCGCGCGCCCTGCAAGGGCGCCTACGCTGGAAACCCCCTCTACCGAAGCGTTGAGAACGCCAAGGTTGCGGATATCCGCGCCATCCACAGAGGCGAACAGGCCGCGGTGGGTAACGGTATTATCCATGGGCACTGTCAAATTCGCAATTTCATATCCGGCGCCGTCCAGATGCCCGTTGAATTGGGTTTTGCTGTTATCCGCCGAATATTCAAATTTCCCGATCGGCGTCCAATTGCCGGTCAGTACAATGTCGTTTTCCAGCCTGAAATACGTATTCCTGTAGTCGGGTCCCAGGTAGTTCCCGATGTTTTTCAGGTGCTGAGCGGTGGCTATCCGGTACGGATCCGCCGCCGTGCCGCTGCCCCCTGCAAAATCATCCGCGGCCAGGCCATGCAGCGGAAAAATCCATACGAGCGACGAAACGATGCTGATTACCAAAACGATAGAGATAAGCCGTTCCTGCCAGCCCCGCTCCTTATGTATGAATGCCTTCATAGTCAGAGATCCCCTTTCAAATATATAAAATAAGACGTCTGCAACGCGCCTGCGCGGTTGCAATGAACCGTCTTCAGTTTATCATATACAGGGTTTCGGCGTACTTTAATTATCGTTAAACTAAGGCCGCGGCCAACGCCCCAAGAGCGTTTAATTCCAATTGGCAAATATGCAGAAATAATGGAGGCGATCTTGTGATACGCCGCAACCCTTATGGTTACAGCGTTTGTGGCGCGCCCGAAGGAACTCGAATCCCCGACCTGTCGCTTAGGAGGCGACCGCTCTATCCTGCTGAGCTACGGGCGCCTATTCAGTTCCGCAAGAACGCATTTGTCCTTGACCTGAGGATTATAACATAACCCGCATTCCCGCGCAACGGGCAAATTTAGCCGAGAATCCGCCGCGTTGCAGCCGCCGCTTTTTCGTAGATCGTGCCGATTTCTTCCCCGATAAAAAATTCTCCGTTTTCATACAGAATCCGCCCGTTTACAACCGTCATGCGCACATTCGACTTGCTGCCGGCGTATACGATATTTTTCACCGGATTGTTGACAGGCTGCATGTTGGGCGCGTCCAGGGAAAGGACGGTCAGATCCGCAAGCTTTCCTACCGCGAGGCAATCCGCATCCTCGAGCCGCATCGCCTGCGCGCCGCCGGCACACGCCATGCGCAGCACCTGCGCCGCATCGAGCGCGGCGGCGTCAAATCCCCGATGCTTGGCCAGCACGGAAACCAGATACAATTCCCGGAACATGTCGAGCGCGTTGTTGCCCGCCGGACCGTCGGTGCCGATCGCTGCGCGGATACCGGAAGAAAGCAGTTTCTCTACCGGCGCGATGCCGGAAGAAAGCTTCAGATTCGCCGCCGGACAAGTCACGGCGGCAACGCCGCGCCGGCGGAAAATCTCGAAATCTTCTTCCGAAAGATATACGCAATGGAATCCGCCTCCGCCGTAATCAAAAATGCCGAGTTCTTCAAATAATGCAGGCGGCGTTTTTCCGTAACACGCGATACACGCGGCGACCTCGCGCGGCGTTTCTGCAATATGCGCATACATCGGCGCCTGCAGGTCGCGCGCCATCTCTCCAAGCTCGCGCAGGAGACCGCGCGACGTGGTATATTCCGCATGGAACCCCGGCAGGAACGAAATCAGGGGATCGAAACGGTTCAGCGTATGGTACCACCCTTCGAGTTCGCGTACAGACTGCGTAAAATCGTTTACCGCTCCCGTAAGCACCGTGCGAAAGCCGCATTCCGCGGAAGCCGCCGCCGCAGGCTCCGGCATCAGGTACATATCGAAGTTAGCGGTGATGCCGCTCGTCAGATATTCCGCCACCGCCAGTTTCGAGAAGACGTAAACATCCTCGGGCGTCAGCTTTGCTTCGTAGGGAAATACCTGCTCCGACAGCCAGCGGTCAAGCGGCAGATCGTCTGCGCTCGAACGCAGAAACGTCATTGCGGAATGCGTGTGCGCGTTTTTAAAGCCCGGCAGCACCAGGTCGCCGCGCAGATCGATTTCCCTGTCCCAGGGGCCGTCCGGCTGCGCGCACGGCCCGATCCACGCGATCCGGCTGCCGCGCACATGCAGTTCGCCCGGCGTGAGCGCAAAAGGCGTATCTGCGCCGCCGGTCAGTATTTTTCCGTTATAAAACCGTAAATTCATCGTACCCCTCCGTTTATCCGCTATTATAATTCCGCGAAAAATGTTTTTCAACCGCGGCCCGCAAATATTTACAAATCCGTTTTGTAAAACTATAATACCTCCTGTTCCCAATTTACACAGGAAAGCTGGTTTCCCGCATGATCCGAGATCTTACGGAAGGCAAGACAGAAACGGTTTTGGTCAAATTCTCGCTGCCTTTATTTATAAGCGTTATTTTTCAGCAAATGTACAACATGGCCGACAGTATGATCGCAGGTAATTTCGCCGCCGACGGCGAAAGCGCGCTGGCCGCAGTCGGCGCATCCTATCCGATCACGATGATCTTCATGGCGGTCGCCATCGGCAGCAATATCGGCTGTTCCGTCGTCATCTCTCGTTTTTTCGGCGCGAAAGATTACCGGAAAATGAAAACGGCGGTTTCTACGGTATTGATCGCTTCCGCCGTGCTGGCCGCCGTCCTTTCGCTCGCAGGCCTCCTGTTCAGCGCGCCGTTGATGCGCCTGATCCGCACGCCTGCGGAAATCTTCGGCGATGGGAAATTGTATCTGAATATTTATATTGCAGGATTTCTCTTCTTATTTCTGTATAATACGGCAACCGCCGTATTCCAGTCCCTTGGGGATACGAATACCCCGCTTTATTTTCTGATCGGTTCTTCGCTCGGAAATATCCTATTGGATTGGCTGTTCGTCGCCGTGTTCCGCCTGGATGTCGCCGGCGTCGCCTGGGCGACGTTTATCGCACAGGGAACGGCCTGTATCCTGTCGCTTCTCGTTTTGCTGAAACGCCTGCGGAAAATCGAGGAAAACGTCCGGACCGCGAAATTTTCGTTTGCGATTTTAAAAGAAGTCTCCGTCGTTGCCGTACCGAGTATTTTACAGCAGAGCTTTGTATCCGTCGGCAACATGTTTATCCAGAATCTGGTAAACGACGGCGGAAAATCCGTAATTGCCGGATATTCCGCCGCCGTGAAATTAAATACTTTCGCAATCACTTGTCTGACAACGATGTCGAACGGCCTTTCCGCGTTCGCCGCGCAGAATATCGGCGCCGGCAGATACGACCGCGTCCGGAAGTCTTTTCGCGCCGGCAGTATCCTTTCGGAAGCGGTCATCCTCCCTTTTACGGTAATTTTCCTGTTCGCCGGCAGTTTTGCGCTGCGTCTTTTTATGGACGGCGGGAACCGCGACGCCATGCAAACCGGCACGCGCTTTCTGCAAATCCTATCGCCGTTTTATCTGGTGGTCGCGGTAAAATTGGTTTCCGACGGCATCCTCCGCGGCGCCGGCGCGATCCGATGCTTTATGCTCTCTACGTTCTCCGATCTGGCGATCCGGGTGCTGCTCTCTTACCTGTTTTATGCAATCTGGGGTACTACCGGAATCTGGTGCTCCTGGCCGGTCGGCTGGGTGCTGTCAACAGGCGTTTCCCTTTTCTTTTACTTTCGACGAAAATGGATTGTGGGCTAGGAAATCGTTTGCCAGCGCCCCGAGGATCGGTCCGATCGCAGTAAATCCGGCCACGACCGCCATTTGCTCGATTGCGAGCGGAACCGTACGGAACACCGCCTGCAGAGAAGGAATATAAATTACGGCAAGCATCATCAGAAGCGACAGCGCACCCGCCGCAAGCAGCCACATATTGTCGCGGATTCCGCTCTGCAGAAGGCTCTTTGTCTCGCTGCGGCATTCGAAGGAATGGACGATCTGCGTCATCACAAGCGTCATAAATGCCGCCGTGCGCGCAAGCTCCGTATTTTGCGTCGTATATAAGATGCTGGCAAAAACGCCCAGCGTACAAAGCCCGATCAGCAGCCCCCGGAATAAGATCAGGAACGGCATCCTGCCGTAGAAAAGTCCTCTGCTCGCCGGAACCGGCTTCCGTTTCATGATATCCTCCGTTACGGGATCAAGCCCGAGCGCAATGCCCGGCAGACCATCCGTCACAAGGTTGACCCATAAGATCTGAATCGGATACAGCGGGAGCGGCAGCCCGCAGAGCATTCCCGCAAACATCGTGATCACCTCGCCGAGGTTGCACGCTAACATATAGCGGATAAATTTACGGATGTTATCGTAAATTCCGCGCCCCTGTTTGACCGCTTCCGCAATCGTGGCAAAATTGTCATCCATTAATACCATATCGGAAGCTTCCCGCGTGACGTCGGTGCCGTTGAGCCCCATCGCGATTCCAATGTCGGCTTCTTTGATTGCCGGCGCGTCATTTACGCCGTCGCCCGTCATGGCAACCGTATTGTTTTTCTTTTTCAGCGCTTTGACGATTCTCAGTTTATGTTCCGGTAAAACGCGTGCGTACACATTGACGCTGTCTACGGCTTCTTCAAATTCTGCGTCGTCCATACGGCTGATTTCCTCTCCCGTGAGCACACGGGAGCCCGGGATATTGACTTCTTTGGCAATCGCAGCCGCAGTAATTTTATGATCCCCCGTAATCATGATCGTGCGGATTCCCGCATCCGCGCATAATTGCACCGCGGCCGGCACTTCTTCGCGCGGCCGGTCCATAAGCCCGATAAAGCCGGCAAATACCAAATTGGATTCCAGACGCAGATTTTTCATTTTGTCTTTCGATTTCCGGAACTGCTCCGCTTCCGCCGGCTGTATCGTGCGGTATGCCGCCGCAAGCACGCGCAGCGCTTTCGAGGCAAGGAAATCGTTGTGATTCCGGAAACGTTCCAGCGTGGCTTTATCGAGGCGCTTGATTCTGCCGTTTTCTATGTAATAGGACGCCTTCCCGAGCACGACGTCTGCGCCGCCCTTCGTCATCACAAAAAAAGCGCCATCCTTGTTCTTTGCGATCACGCTCATGCATTTGCGCGCCGAATCGAACGGAACTTCGGCGATGCGTACGAATTCCGCTGCGGCGGCTTCCGCCTCGCTGCCGCCGATATCCTTCAGCGCTTGTTCCGTCGCGTCCGACAGGTTATTGCAAACCCTGCAGATATTGGAAAGCATCAGACCGTCTCCCACGCTGTCCTGCCCTTTGCTCTTTGTCTTTAAAATCTCCGCCGGAAGACACGTTTCCAGGACGGACATTTTATTTTGCGTCAGCGTACCCGTTTTATCCGAGCAGATGACGTTCGTGCTTCCCAGCGTCTCCACGGCCGGTAAGCGTCGTACAAGCGCTTTGTTTGCCGCCATCCGCTGCACGCCGAGCGCCAGCGAAATCGTGACGATCGCCGGAAGTCCTTCCGGAACGGCAGCAACGGCCAGGCTGATGCCGGTCAGCAGCATATTGATGATCTCTTCTCCGCGCAGGATTCCTGCAACGGAAACGGCGACGCAAATAAAAAGGCATGCGAAGACGATGTATTTTCCGAGTTTTGCAAGACGTTTCTGCAGCGGCGTGGGTTCTTCCTTCGTCTCCTGAATCATGCCGGAAATTTTCCCCATCTTTGTACGCATTCCCGTATCCGTCACGCCGATCGTCGCCGAACCGCTGATCGCAAGCGTTCCGGAATATACGGAAGAATCGTATCCCGCCAATTCGCTTTTCTCCACCGCTGCCGATTCCCCCGTGAGCATGGCTTCATCTACCATCAGTCCCGAGGAAGTGATGATAAACCCATCCGCCGGTAAAATATCTCCGCCTTTTACGAATACGACGTCGCCGGGGACGATTTCTTCCGCGCTGACTTCGATCTGCCTGCCGCCCCGCAGCACGCGTGCGTGCATCGCCGTCATGGAGCGGAGCGCTTCAATCGTTTTCTCCGTCCTGTATTCCTGAATAAACCCCAAAAATGCATTCACTACGACGATCCCGATCATCACGATGGCTTCCGTCCAGTCCTGCATAAACGCAGAAATGCCCGTGCAGGCGATCAAAATGATCGTCATAATATCCTTGAACTGGCTGAGGAACAATAACACCGGCGGCTTTTTTTTATGCTGCTCCAATGTATTTTTGCCATATTTGTTTAGTCTGCATTCCGCCTCCGCCGCGGTAAGCCCCGTGTAACCGGTTTCTCTTTTGGATTCCATATACCCGCGTCCTCCTTGTTTGCATTCATTTGCATTTCGCATACAACATGTACTGCTGATACAAAGTTTATTCGGGATTGTCCCCGTATATGCCCTTTCCCAGGAGAACGCAGGTTGTTTTATTTTTTCAGTACCAGAACCGCATACGGCGGCAGCTCCGTATGTCCCGCATACGGTTTGCCGGTCAGAAGGTCGGTCATTTTTTCTTCCAACTCTATGGAGGCCGGTCGGTTCCCGGTTTCCGTCAGGACCAGGCCGGTTCCGGCGGCGCCGCCGCGCGGAATCACCGCCAGTTCTCCTGTAACCTTCGGAAGCTTTACGCCTGCCTCTTTCAGCGCAAGTTCCAGAATCTTCCGTAAATCGGATTCCGATGGGATCGTCCCCAAAAGGATCACTTTGCCGCGGCCGACCGAAAACGACATCACGAGACTCTTCCCTCGGATCGCGGAATGCAGTCCTGTAACCGTGACAAGCGTATTTTCTTGACAGTTTTCATACATCGCAAACCACATATTTCCGGTAAACGGCGTGCCATCCCGCCAGACGGCTTTGATCGATTGTCCCCGGTCCGGCGCCGAGAAAGCAAGTCTGGCGCCCGTAAGCCGTTCGATCCTCCCTAATGCGCGATCCGTGTAATGCGCGCCGATCGCGTTTCTCTCGTCGGTCATCGGCCCTGCAATCCACACGCCGCCATCCCGCACCCACGCTTCGATGCGTTCGCCCAGATCCCCATCTTCCAGCGTCATCATGTACGGAGACAACAGCACTTTATAGTTTTCCAGGCTTTTCTTCGCGCCAATCACATCGACGCGCGCGCCCAATTTCGTAAGCGGATGGTAAAAATCCGTCAGAAGCCTTTCCAAATACCGAAAGCCATCCACCCAAGGCTGGCAGGCAAATAAATTCCAGTTTAAAGAGGTAAAATGCATTGCAATTTCCGTCCGTACCTCCGTGCCGTTGAGGAATTCCGCCGCTTTTTCAAATTCCGCGGCGGTTCGGCGGATTTCTCCAAACATATGCAGCGGTCTTCCTGCGGCGGAGAGCACGGAACCGTGCATCAGCTCGTGCCCTGCCCAGTGCTGCCGCCAAAGCCAGTACAAGTTTGCGGCGCCGCCGAATGCTACAGGCATCCAGGAATTGACGCGGCAAAACCCCTCCGGTTTCATGATCTGTCCTACGGAAGCCGCCGCGCTCCACCCCGTCTGCGTTTCCGTATTCCAGAACGGCAGCGGTTTCAGCCCGCGCAGGAAATCGAACCAGAATCCGGCCTCCCATAAATTTTCTTCCACATTGTAATGGTTGAACATTACGAGATCCATGGGTTCGTTCATCTTCTCGTAATCGAGGCCGGCGAACGGCATCATATCCGTGCCCACCGGCGCATCCGTATATTCGCTCAATAATTTACGCTGCATATGCAGGAAGGAAATGCAGGATTCCTGCTGGAATACGTTCCATTCCAGTAAAATATGCGGGTTGTGCCATGCGTTTGCGGGTGCGGGGACGTCAGCGAAGCAATCGTACGCCTGGCTGAAAATATGCAGATTCCAGCGGCGGTTGAGTTCATCCACCGTTTTATATTTTTCTTCCAGATACTTCCGAAACCGGCCGACGCATACGGGACAGAAGCAGCCGGCTCCCGGCATGTAGATTTCGTTATCGAGCTGCCAGCCGATCACATTGGGATCCTGCCCGAATTCCGCGGCCATTCTGCGCACGATATCGGCGGAAGCCTCCCGATACGCTTCGTGATTCGAGCAGCAATGACGCCTTCCGCCGTGGCTCGTGCGGATTCCGGCGGAATCCATTACTGCGGCTTCGGGATGTTTATTTAAAAACCAGATGGGCGGCGTCGCCGTAGGCGTCCCTAATATGACGGCGATACCTGCATCCGCGAGG
>CABQCN010000002.1 GCA_902462635.1 uncultured Oscillospiraceae bacterium | reverse complement strand
ATATTCCCTTCCTTCTGGACTATTGTAAAAACAATTCTATCGACATTTTACTCTCTCTGTTCGATATGGATCTGCCTGTTCTGGCGCAAAATAAAAACGAATTTGCAGAAATCGGAACGCATGTGGTCGTATCGGATCCGGCATTCGTTGAAATCTGTAATGATAAATGGAAGACGTACCGGTATCTCAAAGAAAACGGATTTCGGGTACCGAAAACGTATTTAACATTGCAGAAAACGATGCTGGCGCTGGAAAAGGGGGAACTGCATTATCCGGTCGTCGTCAAACCGCGCTTCGGCTGCGGTTCCATAGCGTTATCCATCGCCGAAGATGAAATGGCGCTGCTATATTATTACAGCCGAAATACGCGGGCGGTCAATCATACCTATCTGCAATACGAATCCGCGGCGGTGGAAGATAAAATCATATTTCAGGAGATGCTGCTGGGACAGGAATACGGAGCAGACGTCATCAATGACCTGAGCGGCCGGTTCCGGAATGCGGTCATTAAAAAGAAGATCGCTATGCGCGCCGGCGAAACGGACATTGCAGAACTGGTAAACGAACCGGCAATATTCGCGGAGGCGGAACGGCTTGGCAGAATAACAGGCCATATTGCCAATCTGGATTGCGATATTTTTCTTGTGGAAGATGTTCCGTATCTTTTGGAAATGAACGCCCGCTTCGGCGGCGGTTATCCGTTCAGCCATATGGGCGGCTGTAATCTGCCGCAGGCGATCGTGGATTGGGTGAACGGCAAAACAGTGAAACAGAATACGCTGATTTCGGCTATCGGAATTACCGGATATAAGGAATTATGTATTACGAAATCGCAGCGAACGGAGAAAAATCATGACTGATATCTGTACGACTGAAAATTCAAAGGGGGATTATATGAATTTTACAAATAAAAAGTTACTCATACTCGGCGGAACGCATCAGCATTGCAAAATGGTACGCGCGGCAAAAGAACTGGGGGTATATGTGATCGTAACGGATTACCTCGAAGAATCGCCGGCAAAAAAAATCGCGGATCAGTCATTGATGTACAATATCAAAGATGTCGATGCAATCGTCGATTTTTGTAAGAGAGAACACGTAGACGGTATTTTACACGGTTATATCGATCCCTGCCAGAGGCCGTACGGCGAAATATGCCGCAGGCTCGGCCTGCCATGCTTTGGAGAAGAAAAGCAATACTTTACGCTTACGGATAAACGTACGTTTAAGAAGTTATGCCGGGAAAACGGCGTCGATACGATCCCGGAGTATCCCATAGATATTTTTACAGCAGATGGGCAAGACAGTGCGGTAGAATATCCCGTATTTGTAAAACCTGTCGATAGCCGCGGTTCCCGCGGCCTTACGATTTGCAATTCTGCCGCGGAGGTTCGGACCGCATTGGAATTTGCACGCAAAGAAGCTTCGAATGGCGACGTTATCATCGAACGCTATCTTGGCGGGAAAGACGAATTCCAGGTCACTTACTTTTTTATTGATGGCGAAGCGTATCTTTTAAGGACTGCCGACCGGCATTTGGGAGACGCTGCTTTACATCTTGAAAAAGTCGGTATTTGCACCGTATCGCCTTCGGTCCATACCGATATGTATTTAAACCAAGTACACGAGAAAGTCGTTGCCATGTATAAAAAACTTGGCATCAAAAACGGCCCCGTTTTTATGCAGGGACTTGTGGATGGCGATAAGATACGTTTTTTTGATCCCGGCATGAGATTCCCCGGCGGCGACTACGAAAACTTGTATCGTGAAATATTTGGGATCGACATAATGAAAATGCTCGTCGAATACGCCCTGCACGGAGAATTTTCCCGTAAATCATTACCTAGGGATAGCGTCCTGATAAAAGATAAGCGGATTGCGCTTCTTTTCCCTACAATCGCGCCCGGCCGCATTCACCGGATCGAAGGACTCGGAGATCTGACTTCCCGCGACGGGATCATAAGCGTGTTTCCGAAATATGACGTCGGTGATACGGTTGCCGCCTCATATAACGTCAACCAGAGATTTGCCGAAATCGATCTCATCGGAAAGAACACTCCTGATCTGCGAAACTTGATTCGATATATACAGGAGAACTTAAAAGTATATGATGCGGAAAATCATGATTTAATGTTCGGTAAAGTGGAACGCTCTAAAATCAAAAATTACATCGTGAATGCAGATACAAAAAGGAAATACCTGTCATGAGTCCGCCTGTTCTATCGTTAATTATATTCATTGCATGTATCGCATTATTTATCTGGGACAAGCTTCCTATGGCGACGACGGCGATTCTTGGATGCGTACTGATGGTCCTTTTCGGCGTCTGTGAATTTAAAACCGCATTCGGCCAGTTTGCTTCCAGTACGGTAATCCTGACAATCGGCGTAATGATTATCGGGGCCGCTATATCCGAAACCGGTTTGGCTGCAACAATCGGCGCATGGATCGTCAAAGTATCGCACGGTTCGGAAACAAAGCTGATTGTCGGTACATATCTGGCTTCGGCATTCATGTCCGCGTTCTTGACCAATTCCGCAGTTCTTGCAATTTTCATCCCGATCATCATGGGATTATCGATTTCTAATGCCAATATAAAAGCCAAAAATCTGATTATGCCAATCGCATATGGCTGTGTGATCGGGGGAGCGTCCACGCTGGTAGGCTCTACACAGCAGTTGACAGCGCAAGGGCTGTTGGAAGAAGCAGGCGTCAGAATGTTTAAAACGTTCGACTTTTCTCTGGTCGGAGGCGTTCTGATCGTACTGGGACTCTTTTATTGTCTCTTTATCGGAAGAATAAGAGGCGAAAAAATATGGGGAAACAGAGAAGAAAGTCTAGAAGAATATGAACCCATCATGCAAAATAAAAAGAATTACAGTAAGAAAAAGATGATTCTTATTGCATGTATTTTTACGGTAACGGTCGTATTGTATATTACGGAATGGTTTCCTTTGGCAATTACCAGCAGTGCGGCTGCGCTGCTCTGCATTATTACAGGTTGTATTACACAGAAAAAAGCGATTTTATCCGTAAATTGGAATATCGTCGGACGTCTTGCGGGCTGCCTGGGACTTGCCAAAGCGCTGGAGGCTGCCGGAGGCACGGATTTAATCGCAAAGGGATTCGGCAGCATGATCGGAGATTCCATCCGTCCTTTCCTTCTATTCTGTATTCTCGTTCTGCTCGTACAGGTGACGAGTCAATTTATATCCAATTCGACTGCGATCCTGATCGTATTGCCGATTATACTGGCCATCGCGCCCGGTATGGGACTGAATACATATGCCTTTGCATTTGGCATTACGATCGCATCAGGAGTGGCTTTGAGCTGTCCCCTTGCAAGTTCCACGCTTGGGATGTCGATGACGGCGGGATATAAATTCAACGATTATTTCAAGTACTCGATATTTTTTGATATCTTAGCCTATTTGGTCATTATCCTGATGGTTCCGGCAATTTACGGTTTGACGGTTTGAAATGATCTGATGTCCTATAAAAATATTTCATCGTGTTTTTTATTAAAACAGTTTCTAAACGCAAGGAGAAAATTGAAATGCAAATCATTACTACGGATATTAAAGAGGTAAAAATCATTGAATCTAAAATATTTACGGATGACAGAGGATATTTTTATGAGGCATTCAACATAAATACTTTAGAAGCAAACGGAATACACTTTGTCCCTGTGCAGGAAAATTGCGCTTTTTCCAAAAAGAAAGGTACGATACGAGGACTTCATTTTCAGAACGATCCGATGGCGCAGGCAAAAATCGTTCGCTGCATTGCTGGCAGAGTCATGGATTATGCAGTCGATTTGCGGAAAAATTCAGAAACATATTTACAATATGTTTCTGTTGAATTGTCGGCCCAAAATAAAAGACAGCTATATATCCCACGCGGTTTCGCACATGGCGTAATTTCTATTGAAGACAATTCTGCAATTGAATACTTCGCTGACAATCCGTACAGTCCGAAAGAGGACCGTTCTATTAGATATAATGATCCTTCTATTCATATCGACTGGACGATACCAGACGTCATTTTATCCGATAAAGATAGAAACGCGCCGTTTCTTTGCGAAAGTGATTGTAATTATTGAAACGGTTCCCGAACAAGTAAATGATGCGGACGGACATTGCATCGTCTGTAAAGCTGAATGATACAAGGAGTGTTTATCATGGAAAAGAATAAGGATATCATTAATGTAACTCGTTCCTCTATGCCGGATTTTGAGGAATACTGTAATGAAATAAAAGAGTTATGGGACAGTCGCTGGCTTTCAAATCGCGGGGTGAAACATAAAAAATTTGAGGAAGAATTGCAGGAATATCTGGGCGTTGCGCATGTGTCTCTGTTTGCGAACGGGCATGTTGCGCTTGAAGTTTCTATTAATGCATTTGACTTACAGGGAGAAGTCATAACCACGCCGTATACCCATTGTTCCACAACGCACGCCATTGTCCGGAACGGTTTGACTCCGGTGTTCTGCGATGTAAATGAGCGAGATTATACAATCGATACAGAGCAATTGGAAAATTACATTACCGATAAAACATGTGCAATTGTTGCTACACACGTTTACGGATATGCCTGTGATGTCATGAATATCGAAAAAATTGCTAAAAAATTTGACTTGAAAGTCATTTATGATGCGGCGCACGCATTCGGCGTATCCATTGGCGGGAAAGGGATCGCAAATTATGGGGATGCGTCTATGTTTAGTTGCCATGCAACGAAGGTGTTCCATACAATTGAAGGCGGTATCACCGCTTTTCATGATGCGGAAATATTTTCCAAAATTGACCATTTGATAAATTTTGGCTTTACAAGCCATGAATCCGTCGACTATGTCAGTACCAATGCCCGCATGAATGAGTTTGAAGCAGCTATGGGGCTATGCAATCTCAGAAAGATCGATGAAGAAATCATGAAACGGAAGAAAGCTGCGGAACGCTATCGGGAAAGATTGGATGGCGTAAAGGGTATCCAATTGATCTCTCCGCAGAAGGACGTCACACAGAATTATTCTTACTTTCCTGTATTCTTTGACGGGTATCACATGAACCGCAATGAAATCCAGGATAAGCTTGCGAAAGAAAATATTTTTGCCCGAAAATATTTTTATCCGTTGACCAGTGAACTGGGCTGCTATATCGACAAATACGGTTTTTCCGTAAAAAATACGCCTGTTGCCAAGCATGCGGCCGAATGCGTTCTTACGATGCCGATCTTTGCCGATTTGACCACTGAAGAAGTCGATCGCATATGCAATATTATTTTAAAGTAAAGGAGCGTACGGAAGCATGAAAGGAATCATTCTTGCCGGGGGCAGAGGAACACGCCTGTATCCGATGACAAAGACGGTATCCAAGCAATTACTTCCGATCTACGATAAGCCGCTGATCTATTATCCCCTTTCCGTGCTGCTGCTTGCCGGCATAAAGGATATTTTAATCATCTCCACACCGGACGATACGCCGGCGTATCAAAAACTTTTCGGAAATGGAAGCCAGATCGGGATTTCCATCACCTATCAAGTACAGCAAACGCCGCGCGGTCTTGCGGACGCGTTCATACTGGGAGAAAAATTCATCGGCGGCGACAACGTCTGCCTGATTCTTGGCGATAACGTATTTTACGGTCAGGATATGACGAAAGTGCTCGGTAAGGCTATGGAGCATAAAACGGGTGCGACGATTTTCGGTTATCCCGTAAAAGACGCGCGTTCTTTTGGCGTAGTCGAATTCAATCAGGAACGTAAAGTTCTTTCCATTGAAGAAAAGCCGCGAAATCCGAAATCAAATTATGCCGTGCCGGGTTTGTATTTCTATGATCACCGCGTCGTCGATATCGCGAAACAGGTCCGGCCGTCTGTCCGCGGTGAAATCGAAATTACGGCCGTAAATAATGCCTATCTCGAAAGAGGAGAGCTGCATGTACAGCTGCTCGGACGCGGTATGGCCTGGCTGGATACGGGGACGCCGCAAGGCATGCTGAAAGCCGCCGAATTTGTGGAAGCGGTACAGGACAGACAGGGATTTTATGTTTCGTGTATCGAAGAGATTGCATGGCGCCGCGGGTTTATTACCACGGAGCAATTATCGGCGATCGGAGAACATTTGAAAATGACGGAATACGGGCAGTATCTCCTTTCGCTTTCTAAGGAGGCAAAATAAATGACGATCATCGTAACGGGCGGCGCAGGCTTTATCGGAAGCAATTTTATCTTCTATCTGTTAGAAAAATATCCGGATTACCGCGTAATCTGTTTGGATAAATTGACCTACGCAGGCAACCTGTCTACGCTTACATCCGCTCTAGAAAATCCAAATTTTCGTTTTGTGAAGGCCGATATCTGCGACCGGGATGCGGTATATCAGCTATTCGAGGAAGAACATCCCGATATCCTGGTCAACTTTGCGGCGGAAAGCCATGTCGACCGTTCTATCGAGGACCCGGGCGTATTCCTGCAGACGAATATCATGGGTACGGCAGTCCTGATGGATGCCTGCCGCAAGTACGGGATCGAACGGTATCATCAGATTTCTACCGATGAAGTTTACGGTGATTTGCCGCTGGACAGGCCGGACTTGTTCTTTACGGAAGAAACGCCGCTCCATACCAGCAGTCCCTACAGCAGCTCCAAGGCTGCCGCAGACCTGCTTGTGCTCGCATACCACCGCACCTACGGATTGCCCGTCACGCTCAGCCGGTGTTCCAACAATTACGGGCCGTACCATTTTCCGGAGAAGCTGATTCCGCTGATGATCGCAAACGCATTGCACGATAAGCCGCTGCCGGTCTACGGCGAGGGACGGAATGTGCGAGACTGGCTGTATGTGGAAGACCACTGTAAAGCAATCGATTTGATCCTTCGCAAAGGACGCGTCGGCGAAATCTACAATGTCGGCGGCCATAATGAAATGAAAAATATCGATATCGTGAAGCTGATCTGCAAAGAACTTGGCAAGCCGGAGCGCCTGATCACATTCGTGCCTGACCGGAAAGGCCATGATATGCGCTATGCCATCGATCCGTCCAAAATCAGCAGAGAACTCGGCTGGCGGCCGGAGACGAAGTTTGCCGACGGGATCCGGAAAACGATCCGCTGGTATCAGGATCACCGGGAATGGTGGGAAACCATTCTTTCCGGCGAATACCAAAATTATTATGTCAAGATGTACGGAAATAGATAAGGAGAGTATTTCATGAGTTTATCCACAGGAAAAACATTATTGATCACCGGCGGTACGGGTTCTTTCGGCAATGCCGTACTGAATCGTTTCTTACGAACAGATATCGAAGAAATCCGTATATTCAGCCGCGACGAGAAGAAGCAAGACGATATGCGCCATGAATTTCAGGTAAAAATGCCGCAGGCGGCAGAAAAAATCAAATTTTACATTGGTGATGTACGCGATATTGCCTCCGTACGGAATGCCATGCATGGGGTTGATTTTATCTTTCATGCGGCAGCGCTCAAACAAGTCCCATCTTGTGAATTTTTCCCGATTGAAGCGGTTAAAACAAATGTTCTTGGTACAGAAAACGTTCTGAATGCCGCTATTGAAGAGAGTGTTAAGGCCGTGATCTGCCTCTCGACCGACAAGGCGGCCTATCCGGTCAATGCCATGGGAACGTCTAAGGCAATGATGGAAAAGGTGATTGTGGCAAAATCGAGAACCGTCAGTCCGGATAAAACGAAAATTTGCTGTACGCGTTATGGAAACGTCATGTGTTCCCGCGGTTCGGTGATCCCGCTTTGGATCGAACAGATCCGGAACAGCCAGCCGATCACGTTAACGGAACCGCGCATGACGCGCTTTATTATGTCGTTAGAGGAGGCTGTCGATCTTGTGTTATTTGCGTTTGAGCATGGCAGAAGCGGTGATATCCTTGTTCAGAAAGCGCCGGCCTGTACCATACAGACCCAAGCCGAGGCCGTCTGCGAATTGTTTGGCGGCGACAAGAATACTATCAAAATCATCGGAATCCGGCACGGAGAAAAACTGTACGAAACGCTTCTTACCAATGAAGAATGCGCGCAAGCCGAAGATTTGGGGGATTTTTACCGTGTTCCCTGCGACAAACGCGATCTGAACTACGATAAATATTTTAAAGACGGGGATACGGCACGCAATCCGCTAACGGAATTCAATTCCAACAATACGCAGCTGCTGACCGTCCAACAAGTAAAAGAAAAACTACTGACGCTCCAGTATATCCGCAACGAGATGCGCGCTATGGGCATTCAATCATTCAAGATCTAAAAAATAGGAGTGTATCATGAACGTACTAATTACAGGAGCCGGCGGTTTCGTGGGCAAAAACCTGACCGCCGCGCTGCAAAACATCAAATGCGGCAAAGACAAAACGCATCCGGAACTGGCAATCGGGGAAATATATTGTTATGATATTGCGTCCGCGCCGGAAGAGCTTGAGAAATATTGTGGCGCTGCAGATTTTGTGTTTCATCTTGCCGGCGTCAACCGTCCGCAGAATCAGGAAGAATTCATGCAAGGAAATTTCGGGTTCGCGAACACGCTTTTAGATACCTTAAAGAGGCAGAATCATCATTGCCCGTTGATGCTCGCTTCTTCTATACAGGCCGCGGGCATCGGCCGGTATGCAAACAGCGAATACGGTAAATCGAAAAAGGCCGGTGAGGAGCTGTTCTTCGATTATGCGCAGGAAACGGGTACAAAAGTCCTTGTTTACCGTTTTCCCAATTTGTTTGGCAAGTGGTGCAGGCCGAACTACAACTCTGCGGTAGCAACCTTTTGCAACAATATTGCGAAGGATCTGCCCATACAGGTAAACGATCCGAATACGGAACTGGAATTGCTCTATATCGACGATCTCGTCGAGGAAATGATAGCTGCGCTTGCGGGGAAAGAACATCGTTGCGAATTCAGCGGAACCGAACCGCTTCCGGCCGCAAACGGGAAATTTTGCTTTGTTCCCGGAACCTACCGTGTCACGCTCGGTGAAATCGTGAGCCTGCTGCGAAAATTCCAGGAACAGCCGCAAACATTAATTCTTCCCGAGATCCCGCGCGATAGCTTTGCAAAAAAACTGTATTCGACATACCTCTCCTATCTGCCAAAAGAAAAAATATCTTACGCGTTAAAAGGGAATGCCGATTGGCGCGGCAGTTTTACGGAGTTGTTCCGTACGGAAAAATGCGGACAAATTTCTGTGAATATCTCAAAACCCGGTGTAAAAAAGGGAGAGCACTGGCACAATACAAAATGGGAATTTTTTATCGTCGTATCCGGACACGGCCTCATTCAAGAGCGAAAAATCGGAACGGAGGAGATTTTGAGTTTTGAAGTCAGCGGAGATAAAATCGAAGCGGTCCATATGCTGCCCGGTTATACGCATAATATTATCAATCTCAGCGATAAAGAAGATCTTGTAACGATTATGTGGGCAAACGAATGTTTTGACCCGGAGACCCCAGACACATTCTGGGAACCAGTGGAGGATCAGAAATGAGTATCAAACTCGATTATTCCGATATAAAATTTCAAGGCAACGGCAAACTGAAGCTCCTGATCATCGTCGGCACGCGTCCGGAAATTATCCGATTGGCCGCCGTGATTAAAAAATGCCGCAGGTATTTCGATTGTATTCTCGCGCATACGGGACAGAACTATGATTACAACCTTAACGGCATATTCTTTCACGACTTAAAAGTGGATGAACCAGAGGTCTATATGAATGCCGTAGGAGACGATCTCGGCGCGACGGTCGGAAACATTATCAATTGCTCTTACAAATTGATGCGCCAGATCAGGCCAGAGGCATTGCTGATCCTTGGCGATACCAACTCTTGTTTGTCAGCAATTGCCGCTAAGCGCCTGCATATCCCAATTTTTCACATGGAAGCAGGAAATCGCTGTAAAGATGAATGCCTTCCTGAGGAGACCAATCGGCGCATCGTGGATATTATTTCCGACGTCAACATGGCATATTCCGAACATGCGAGAAGGTATCTCGCCGAATGCGGACTGCCGAAAGAACGCACGTATGTGACGGGGTCGCCAATGGCAGAAGTTCTGCATGAAAATCTGAAGAATATCGAAGCATCGGATATTTTAAATAAACTCGGGCTAAAACCGCAGAAATATATCTTGCTTTCCGCGCACCGGGAAGAAAATATC
Source organism: uncultured Oscillospiraceae bacterium (assembly GCA_902462635.1). Classification (GTDB taxonomy): domain Bacteria; phylum Bacillota; class Clostridia; order UBA1212; family UBA1255; genus Egerieisoma. The sequence goes on along the minus strand of CABQCN010000002.1, from coordinate 6,377 downwards.
GATACGGAGAAGAATTTCCTGTCACTGTTCAATGCGATCAATAAAATGGCAGAAAAATACGATCTGCCGATTCTGTACTCCTGTCATCCGCGCAGCAAAAATCGTCTGGAAGCGAGCGGGTTCAAGCTCGACAGTCGTGTCATCCGGCAGGAACCGCTCGGTTTTCACGACTATAACCGGCTTCAGATGAACGCATTCGCCGTGGTTTCCGATTCCGGAACGCTGCCGGAAGAAAGCTCGTTTTTCACCTCAATCGGCCGGCCGTTTCCGGCCGTCTGTATCCGGACAAGCACAGAGCGCCCGGAAGCGCTGGAGAAAGCCTGCTTCCTTCTTGCCGGCATCGAGGAAAACAGCCTTTTGCAGGCTGTGGATACAGCGGTTGCGATGAACAGGAACGGAGATACCGGGATACCCGTTCCGGATTACACTGAGGAAAACGTTTCCGTTAAAGTGGTGAAAATCATTCAGTCCTGCACCGGCGTCGTCGATAAAATGGTATGGAGAAAATTCTAAGAACAGGGTATTGAAAGATTCATTAATCGCGCTGCGTTATAGGAATGGCGAAATGTCAAGATATGATTTGCGATGGTCAAAAGTCAAATTATATCTTGACATTTCTTTTTTTTGTGATATTATTCATTGACATAAATGCATTCGGGAGAGGAAATCACTTATGGAGTATATGGATGTCCGTCAAGCATCAACGATTTGGAAGATCCCGGAAAGACGGATCACCGCTTTGTGCCGTGCCGGCAGGATCCCCGGCGCAAAGAAAGCGGGAAAGCCGTGGCTGATTCCGGACGATACGCGCAAACCCCTGGACGGCAGGACAAAAGCATTTTCCGCGGCAGAACAGACGCCCCCGGCCGTGCGTCAAACAACGACACATTATACGGAAACCGGGGCCAATATAAATGCGATCCGTAAGTTCGAGCAAACCTATCAAAAATCCCCCCTATCTACGGCGTTCACGCCGTACCGCATCTGTCCGCTCGGCGCGCATTCCGACCATCAGCTTGGGAAAATCACGGGTTTTGCTATTGATAAGGGAATCCATATCGCATATGGGCCAAAACAAAACGGCGTTATCGAAATCGCATCTCTGCAATTTCCCAAAAGGGCGCAGTGGCACGTAAGCGCAACGCCGGAGCGCAAACAAAACGACTGGGCAGATCACCTGCGGGGCGCGACCATCGCGCTGAACAGCCGCTATCCCCTCCGCACCGGGCTTTGCGCGATCATAGACGGCGAACTGCCCATCGGCGGCCTGAGTTCCTCCGCCGCTGTAATCATCACGTTCCTGTCCGCACTTTGCACGATGAACAGAATCGTCTTGACGCCGGCGGAGCTGATCGAAATATCCAAAGAGGCAGAAAACCGCTATGTCGGCGTCTCCTGCGGCAAACTCGACCAATCCTGCGAGGTATACTGTAAAAAAGACCACTTGCTTTATATGGATATGAAAGACGATTCCTTTGCGCTGATCCCGACGAATCCGGCGATGAAGCCTTATGAATTTGCAATCTTTTTCAGCGGACTCGAGCGTTCTTTGGCCGGAAGCAAGTTCAATATGCGCGTAGATGAATGCCGAAGCGCCGCATATGCGTTAAAAGCTTTTTCCGGTTTGGAATACGGTAAATTTGACCAAACAAATTTAAGGGACGTCCCCTACGAGGTATTTCTGCAATATCAGGATCGTCTGCCGGAAAACTGGAGAAAAAGAGCGGCACACTGGTATACCGAACTTCAACGCGTGGAAGCAGGCGCCGAAGCGTGGAGAAAAGGCGATCTCGACGAATTCGGCAGGTTATGCTTTGCCAGCGGCAAAAGCAGTATTGAAAATTGGGAAACAGGGTCGCCGGAATTGATAAAACTATACGAAATTATGAAAAGTACCGACGGCATTTACGGAGGACGGTTTTCGGGCGCGGGATTCAAAGGCTGCTGCATGGCTTTGATCGATCCGAACGAGGAGGAACGGATTCTGGAAAAAATCCAAAGAGAATACCTGCATGCATTTCCTGCGTTGAAAGATAAATACAGCGCGCATCTCTGCCGCAGCGCGGATGGGGTAAAACTAAGATGAACGGAGCAGTACTATGAAATGTGTCATTCTTGCGGCAGGCTATGCAACACGCCTCTATCCATTGACGGAGAATCATCCCAAACCGCTGCTTGAAGTCGGCGGAAAAGCCATTCTCGACTGGTTATTGGAGGATGCCGGCGCGTCCGGTACAATCAGCGAATTTGCGGTGGTCTCCAACCGTAAATTTTTACGGGATTTTACAGTCTGGGCAAACGCAAAACCGTACCGGATCACCGTCCTGGACGATGGCACGGAAACAAACGAGAACAGACTCGGCGCAGTTAAAGACATTCAGTTTGCCATCGGCAGCCTCCGGATCGACGAAGATCTGCTCGTCCTTGCCGGCGACAATTTATTGGATTTCAGCCTGGCGAAATTTATCGCATACGCCAAGGAAAAACAGACTTCCTGCGTCATGCGCTATTATGAACCTTCCAAGACGAAACTGCGGAACTGCGGCGTGCTGACGGTGGACGAAAACGATCTGGTTTTAGAAATGACCGAGAAATCACCCGCGCCGGCGTCACAGTGGTGCTGCCCTCCGTTTTATTATTATATCCGCGAAGACGTAACACGCGTCCGGCAGGGAATCGAGGCCGGCTGCGGCACCGATGCGCCCGGCAGCTATATTGCATGGCTGTGCAGACAGACAAAGGTGCACGCCATGGAGATGCCCGGCAGACGGTATGATATCGGAAGCCTGGAAAGCTATGAACAAATACAAAATAAATATAAGGGGATTATAAGATGCTGACGCCAAATATCGAACTGAATCACAAAACGATCCTGGTCACCGGCGCCGCCGGTTTCATCGGCGCGAACCTCGTGGAGAAATTGCTGGAGCGCGTGGAGAATGTCCGCATTATCGGCTTGGATAATCTGAACGATTACTATGATGTATCGCTCAAGGAATTCCGTCTCCGCCGGATCGAAAATCTTGCCGCGTGCAGGCCGGCAGCCGAATGGACTTTTCTCAGAGGAAACATCGCAGAGAAAGAACTGGTTGAACGCATTTTTAGGGAGATGCGGCCGGCCGTTGTCGTCAATCTTGCCGCACAGGCCGGCGTGCGATATTCCATTACCAATCCCGATGTGTATATCGAAGCGAATCTCATTGGTTTTTATAATATTCTCGAGGCCTGCCGCCATTATCCCGTAGAACATCTGGTATATGCTTCCAGTTCGTCCGTCTACGGCTCCAATCAAAAGATTCCGTACAGCACGGAGGACCGGGTGGACAATCCCGTCAGTCTCTATGCCGCTACTAAGAAATCGAACGAGCTGCTGGCGCACGCGTATTCTAAGCTCTATGACATTCCTTCCACGGCCCTGCGTTTTTTCACGGTTTACGGTCCGGCGGGGCGGCCGGATATGGCGTATTTCGGGTTTACGAACAAACTTTTAAAAGGAGAAACGATCGAAATTTTTAACTACGGAAACTGCCGACGCGATTTTACGTATGTAGACGATATCGTTGCGGGAGTGGTCCGCGTCCTGCAATGTGCGCCTTCGAAGCGCAGCGGAGAAGACGGACTTCCGGTACCGCCGTACCGCGTATACAACATCGGAAACAATCATCCGGAGAATCTGCTTGACTTTGTGGACATCTTGCAGCAGGAGCTGATCCGCGCGCAGGTGCTTCCGGCGGATTATGATTTTGAGGCGCATAAAAAGCTTGTGCCGATGCAGCCGGGAGACGTGCCGGTTACGTATGCCGATACAACGGCGCTAGAGCGCGATTTCGGCTTTCGGCCCGCGACGAGCCTCCGCACGGGACTCCGGAAATTTGCACAATGGTATAAAGAATATTATGGCGTCTAAAAGGAGGATATGAGATGAACATCGCAGTCGCCGGAACGGGCTATGTCGGCCTTTCCATCGCAATTCTGTTATCGCAGCACAACAGCGTCAAGGCCGTGGATATCCTACCGGAGAAGGTCGAAATGATCAATCGCAGACAATCCCCTATCGCGGATCAGGAAATAGAGGAATATCTGGCATCCAAACAGCTGGACCTCACAGCGACCATCGACGGAGACAGCGCTTACCGGGACGCCGATCTCGTCATTATTTCCACGCCGACCAACTATGACGAAAGACTGAATTATTTCGATACCTCGTCTGTCGAAAGCGTCATCGAACAAGTCATCGCCGTAAATCCCGATGCCGTCATGATCATAAAATCTACTGTTCCGGTTGGTTTTACGGAATCGGTACGCGCAAAATATTGCTGTGACAATCTCTTGTTCAGTCCGGAATTTTTGCGGGAAGGCAGAGCGCTCTACGACAACCTTTATCCGAGCCGGATCATCGTCGGCGTTCCGGTGAAAAACGCCAGACTGCGAAAAGCCGCCGAAACCTTCGCGCAGCTTCTCAGGGAAGGGGCCATCAAAGAAGACATTGCGGTCAGGTTCATGAATCCGACAGAAGCCGAAGCCGTCAAATTGTTTGCCAATACGTATCTTGCGCTTCGCGTCAGCTTCTTCAACGAACTTGATACGTATGCCGCCGTCCGGGGCCTGGATCCGAAACCCATCATTGAAGGCGTAGGACTCGATCCGCGGATCGGCAGCCATTACAACAATCCTTCTTTCGGATACGGCGGATACTGTCTGCCAAAGGATACGAAGCAGCTTCTCGCCAATTATAACGACGTTCCGCAGAATATCATCACTGCCATCGTGGAGGCAAACCGTACGCGAAAAGACTTTATCGCCGACCAGATTATTGCGCTCCGGCCGCACATCGTAGGCGTATACCGGCTGACTATGAAAGCCGGCAGCGACAATTTCCGTCAGAGCAGTATCCAGGGCGTCATGAAACGAATCAAAGCAAAGGGCATCGAAGTCGTCGTTTACGAGCCGGCGCTGAGGGAAGAAACCTTCTTCAACAGCCGCGTAATCAGAGATCTGGATGAATTCAAACAGATTTGCGATGTCATTCTCGCCAACCGCTGCACCGAAGAAATCCGTGACGTTACGGATAAAATCTACACGAGAGATTTGTATTTCAGGGACTGAGCGCGCCGCGCTGCCGCCTCCCCTTCCCTTCGTTTCCCATTGCATTCGCGGTCTTTTGATGGTATCCTAATGCTATATTTTGCAGTATCCAAGGATAAAACAATCCGAAACAACGAAAGGCGCGAGGATATGGAGACAGATTATCACATCATAGAATATAAGGAGCGCAGGAAATTTAAACGCGCCGCAGTTACGGCGGCAATCTGCGGCGGACTGGCGCTTCTCTCCACAGGAATCTATCTGCTTTGCAGGTATGTCGTACCGGCAGATAAAATCTCCGAAATATACACGGACAAGCTGTTTTATTACATCACATGGCCGCTCAAAAAAGCGATCGGCTATTTCCCCTTTTCGATCGCGGAAGCAATGCTCTATGTATGTATCGCGGCGATCCTGGTTCTGTTAATAAAAATGATCGTCAATACCGTACGAAGTATCCGCGGATATTTCATACAAAAAAAGACAGAAGATCCGCTCGGTCTTCTGTCCGTATTCCGCCCTGCGGCACAATTCGGACTCAGGATAGGAAGCATCCTCTGCGTCGTTCTGACCGCCTTCCTCCTGTTCGGCGGCATTAATTATACGAGCCTGACCTTTGCGGAGAAATCCGGATACGTTCTCGAGGAAAACGATGTCGGGCAGCTCCGGCAGCTTTGCACTCTATTAGGTTCTAAAGTGTCCGCCGCCCGGCTGGCGCTCGATCTGAATCCAAACGGAACGATCAATGAAGACTTTCCGGATTATAATTTGTTCCGGCTGACGGACGACGCGCTGGAAGCCTATCAGAGCCTCCCGGAGGAATATGATTATCTGAAAAAGGATTACCCGCGCGTCAAACCTTCAATCAGCTCGTTCTTGATGTCCAATATCCACATTACGGGAATATACCCTTATATTTTACCGGAAGCAATCGTAAATGCACAGACGCCCATAATGAGCCTTCCGCGTACGATTTGCCATGAAATGGCGCACCAGAGGGGATTCGCAAGGGAAGACGAAGCCAATTATATCGCCTATCTCGCTTGTATCAGCAGCGGCAATCCTCTGTTCGTATATTCCGGTTATTATACGGCCTTCACCTACGCCATGAGCGAGCTTTATATTTATGATCAGAACAGCTGGAAAGAAATCTCGGTAAATGTCAACAACGGCGTATGGCTGGACAATATGCAGGAAAATGACTTCTGGAAAAGATTCCAGACGGTCAGCAGCGGATTCACCAGCAGCGTAAACGATACATACCTCACCGTCATGGATGTGGACGACGGTGT
>CABQCN010000001.1 GCA_902462635.1 uncultured Oscillospiraceae bacterium | reverse complement strand
CTTTCTTTCAGGCTGCGGACCTGTTCCAGCGTAATCCCTTCCGGATACGTATACCGTTTGGGCGTTGGAATGGGATAGGAAGGAACCGGTCGCGGTGTCGCGCCGGCTTCCCCCGGCGCCGGCGTGGGCGTCGCGAAGGAAATCCCCAATTCTGTCTGGATATGGCGGTTGTCTTGATTTTCCGATATATACGCGTGCGCTTTCTCTCCGATTTTGCCGACGGTAAAGAACAGGATGGCGCACAAAACCGCCTGCGTGGCAATATAAAATACTTTATTCCCTAGTTTTTGTTGTTTCGATTTATGCTTATTCGGTTGTTTCCCCTGCGTCTGCCGGCTGTTCTTCGGTTGGGACTGGGGTTTCTGCTGGTTCGAAGCCACTTGGATACACCTCTCCTTCGTCCGTAATCATCTTAACGGTACAATAGACCGTTTGCGGCTGCAGGCCTCTCAAATCGAGGCTTTGTACGGAGCCGCCGTAGGCTTCAATGTTTTTCAGGTTGACTGCTCCCCGGAAATCGATATTCGTCAACCGGTTATAGCTTCCTTTAAAATACGTGAGCTTGCCGCTGTTGGAAAAGTCAAGCTCCAGAATACTGCAGCCGGAACAGTTCACGCTTTCCAGAAGCGGGAAGGTCTGGATATAAAAGGTCTGGATATTCTTATTGCCGGATACGTTGAGCATGCGGACATTCTGCAGGTTCTCTCCGGAAATCGTAAGATAATCCCGGACGCTCGCGTTGCTGCAGTCGAGGTAATAAAGCTCCGGAAGCGGCGAATAGTCCATCCAGCCGAGCGGCGTTCCGGAATAGCTCAAAATTTTGAGTTTTGGGTTGTTTGTAAAATCCAGAGCCGTCAGAGACGGATTGTCGTCCAGCACGAGGCGTTCGAGATCCGGCGCTGCCGATATATCCAGCGTCTCCAGATTTGTACCGGTAATCGACAGAGATTTTATACGGGGCAGCGCCGCAAGGGTGAAGGCAGGCAGCGTACCGCCGCTTACGGATACTTCTTCAAGATTCGGGAACAGGGCAAGATCTTCCTCCAGTCTCTCAAATACGACGTCCTGCGCGTTGATATTCAGCTTCCTGACGGCATTGACGTCGCGAACCCGTACGGAACTTGAAATCGTATAATCTTCATATCTTTGATCCGGATCATTATTGATCAGATATTCAATGGCGGCGATCCGGACCGCATCGTTGTTCAGCGCGATGACGTTCAGGTTGTTCATGATCTTTTTATAACCGGTAAAACGAAGATCTCTATAAAAACGCGTCTCTCCCGTTATGCTTTTCCCCTGAAGCTGCCCGTATACGGACGTATGATTGCAGAGAACCTCAGCGTTCGGCGCCAATACGGTTCCCATTACGATCGCATCCGTAAGATTTACGCGTTCCGCTTCATAAAAATTCAATAGTACCCGCGAACCGTAATTTCCTGTTTCATCGACCGCGAGGATATAATAGGCCGTTAAGTCGATCTCTTTGCCGGAAATATTCAGAACGGCGTAAAAATCGTCGTTACCCGACCCGATTACGAGATTATTGAAATCACGGAAGGTTTTCCCCTGTTCCGCGAGATCGGCGCTGTCGATCTGATAAACGAGAAATTCCGAGTTTTCCGCGGAAACGCAGAAAATTCCTTCCGTAAGGCCGGTCTCCGCAGAAGTCCATTCTTTCTGGTTCGCAGATAAAGATGCGTATGTTTTGGAAAGCAGCAGCTGATTTACGCTTTCTTCCGCAGGATTTGTTCCCGGATAAAACGGATCGATTACGCTTTCGCCTGTTTTCGGAACATAGGTATTGAGCGCCAACGTATCGGCAAAAAAACAGACGAAGAAAATGGCCGCGAGCAGCGTCGCCGCGAGCAAAAGTCTGCCTTTCCATGTTTTGAAATAGGATACGCCCAATTCCCGAAGCGTCATTCCCGCCAGTACCTCCTATACGAAACTTCTCTGATATTCAAATAAATCATGTATCTTTCTCTCCGGAATTTTATACTTTATACAAAATTTTTTCAAGTGCTGGAACGACGTTTTCATAACGGGCGGCCTGGTCGTAATATTATGGCAGTCGCTGCCGAACAATACCGGGTACCCCTTCCTGATCAGACCGGCCGTGAATTCCGCCGTCTTTTTCGCATTCATAAAGCTGACGCTGATCTGGTAAATTGCGTTCGGAATCGATAACAGCTCCTCATACTCATTTTCCCGGAAGAGATCGACGTACCGCTCCACATGGGCGATGATCGGTCTCAAGTGATATTTGATAGATATATTATGTATGTTTTCCCCCATCCATACATGATACTCGTCATATGGCAATTCAAAAAGCGCCATATTCGTCCCTTCCAGTATCAACTGTTCAATTTCCAGAAGTTCCGGCATGTCCTTGATCAGGCGGATTTCCGCGCCAAGCCGGATTTCGGGGGAGGAAAGGATCACATCGGATCCATATAAGGAATCGCATAATTTCCGTACGGATTCCTCTCGCCTGGCGAGAAAGGCTTCCTCGCTTTCGCGGTAACAATAATAATGCGGCGTTGCGAATACGACACAAACATCCTCTTCCCTCAGCATTTCCAGCATTGCAGAAGACATTTCCAGATCCTTCGACCCGTCATCCATATGTGGTAAAATGTGTGTATGGAAATCAACGTACTGCATAAATCCCCTTTAATTACGATGTTTAGACATATAATTATTTATTACCAACTCTTCTATAATACCCCCCCCCCCACGCGTTTTTTTGCGGATCACGCCTGTGACGACCAGACCCAGGATCTTTGCGTTTACGATATTCAAAGCGTCCTGCGCTTTCCGGACATCGTCGACCATCGTAGAGGCATAATACGATACCAATAATACGCCCGAAATAAAGTTTGCCATGACCGCCATATCCGTTACGATATTGACCGGCGGCGTGTCGAGAATAATATAATCGTAATAATCGCTTACTTTATTGATAAACGTCTGCATATTCGCGCTTCCCAGCAATTCCGATGGATTCGGCGGGATCGGGCCGGAGGTCATGACGTCCAGGTTCGGCTGAACGCCCCGCTGGAGCGCCTCGGCCATGGTTTCAAAGCCTACGATGAATTTTGACAATCCGGAGGAATTGTTTAAATTCAGCTTCTTATGGATCGTCGGTTTGCGCAGGTCGGCGTCGATCAGCAATACCTTAGCCGAAGTCTGCGCCAGCGTGATCGCCAGATTGATGGATACCGTGGATTTTCCTTCCCCCGCATTCGGAGAAGTGACCGCAATAATTTTCCCATTGATCGGTGAAAGCGCGTAAAGAATATTCGTCCTGAGCGTATTATACGCTTCGCGTACGGAAAAAGGAAATTTTGTATCTGTAATTAAAGGTTCTCTATCCCTTTGGGTTTTATCTGCCACGGTTCTTTCCTCCCGTCTCCGTTCGGTATAATTTGTATTCATAATATTTTTCGTTTTCTTTCGCCGAGTTGATGTCCGGTATTTCACACAGCAGGAGAAGATTCAGCTGCCGGGCGGTTTCGGCGCCGTCTTTGACCGTATTGTCGAGCATTGCGAGCACGATGACGATAATAGAGGATAACAATAATCCGATCAAAGCGCCGAAGATACAGTTTTTGGGCATGCTCGGCGACGATGGCTCCTGCGCTACGACGGGAGAATCAAGCGTTTCGATTTTCACCTCTCCGATGGTGGGAACGCGGTTCTTTGCCATTGTTTCAAACGCCCGGCATACGTCGTAGGAAAGCTGGGCTTTCGAGGTTATCGCCGTGATCCGCAGTACGTTGCTGTTTCCGACCTGGGAAATTTCGATATTGGAGGAACCGACCTTTACGGTTTCGTAGGCGGCGTCCATTTCCGCCAGATTGCCGTTCACCTCGTTGTATGCGTCCCCCGCGTTAAGCGCTTCAATGCACGTTTCAAGCAGATCTTTCACATACAGAATCGTATTGCGTTCATTCGCTGCCGAAGAACCGCCGCTTTCGCTGAAGTCGCTTACCACGCAGAGCTTGATGACCGACGTATATTTGGGTTTTATATAAAACTTTGTAACGGCCGCCGCGGCAATCGCAACGAGAATCGTGGCGGACAGAATGATGATGATTCTGCTTTTGATAATTTCAAAAATGCTTTTTAAAGTGATTTCTTCTTTCACGTATCGATGTCCTCCCCTGCCGAATAACGGTTATGCATGAAAATAATAGGGTTTACCGGTTTTTGCCGAACTGTAGATCGCTTCCAGGATCTGGGATACCACGAGCGCCTGTTCGGGGAGCGTAACAAGCGGCGTTCCGTTCTGGATGGCGCTGTAAAATACTTTCTGCTCCATCACTTCGGGGCTGCAGGAGCTTCCGTCATAGAATGCGACGCCGCCTGCGCCGAGTTCCGGCTTTTCGACCGTCATTTTACCGGCATGAACTTTGTTGATCCTAACGCCATCCAAATTGTCGATTCCTGCGGCGGTTCCGCAAATCGTGGTTCTGACCTCCCCGACGTCGAGCGTATTCAGCGCCCAGCTCGTTTCGAGTATAATGGTCGCTCCGTTTTCCATCACGATAAATCCGAACGCCGCATCCTCTACTGTGAATTCTTCCGGATTCCAAGGGCCGAACGCATTTGCGGTATCCGTCTGATTGTTGAGCTTTTTGTATGTAGTTCCCACTGCATACTTTGGCTTGTAATTATCCATGATCCACAGCGTCAAGTCGAGCGCGTGCGTCCCGATATCGATCAGCGGCCCGCCGCCCTGCTCGTCTTCATTGAGGAATACGCCCCAGGTCGGTACGGCGCGCCTGCGGACTGCATGCGGTTTTGCGAGATACATGTCGCCAAGCTCGCCTGCTTCGGCGATCTTTTTCATATACTGGACATCCGGATGAAATCTTCCCTGATATCCGATCGTAAGCAGCTTTCGGTTTCTTCTGGCGGCTTCGAGCATTTGCTCTGCTTCCGCGGCGGTTTTGGCCATGGGCTTCTCGCAAAGTACATGTTTCCCTGCGTCAAGAGCGTCAATCGTTATAAAAGAATGTGATTTGTTGGGCGTGCAGACATGCACGGAAACAATAGAGGTATCTTTTAATAGTTCTTTATAATCTGTATAAACTTTCGCGTCCGGGGTTCCGAATGCCTTTGCAGCCTGCTGCGCTTTTTCTTCAATGATATCGCAGAATGCCGTAAGTTCCACGTTATCGAGCTGCTTCAGCGCAGGCAAATGCTTTCCGTTTGCGATTCCGCCGCAGCCGATGACACCGACTTTTATTTTATCTGGCATATGGTTTGTCCTCCATTACTATCTTAGATTTGAGACAACCGGTATTTTACCATATAATATTTATGAATGCCAGCTTATTTAAAAATTTTTTGGAAAGCTCTGCTGAAACTGTGTTTTGCTTCCTGAAAAACTTCTACGATTTTAAAACGCAATGTTACGCTGTCGTTTGCTTTTTGTTCCGCATCGATTTCCGGATCCGCGTTTCCGCCGGAAAAACAAAGCGGCGGAAATAATACGCACCACCAGTTTTCGCCCGTGCCTTCTCCGATAATGACGCGGACGGCTTCATAGTCTCCTGCAGGGAGGGCGCCCTGCGTATAATATTTTGTCGGGAAATAAAAGGTTCCCGTTACGATTTCGACTGGGTAAGCATATCCCTCTTCGCGGATTTTTTCCTCCGCTGCCGTTTTGATCGTTTCGAGATTCTCCTGAACGATTTTTTCTGTTTCCGCAGCGTTCTCTGCGTTTTCCGTTAAGGTGCTGACCACGCTTCCCACGGTGTCCCTGACTTTTAATTTCAGCGCCTGGTCTTCACTTGTATTGCTGTTTGCGATGACGTGCAGCCTTAATACGTTGTCCGCGTATTGTTCGGAATCGTATTGTGCGATGACACACACGCTGATAACGGCGCTCATCAATAGGGCGGCGACGATCAACAGGGCCGTTCTTCCGCTTTTATTTTTTTCTTTTTGTTTCCGTCCGAACATAACATAACCTCCGCAACTGTAATTTCGATCCATTGACAAAGGTTAGTATGGACAGGTTTATAAAGGCTTATTCACAATCCGGTGTACCGTTGTGCCGCTGCAATTTAATATTTTTCCGATTTCCCGGTAGGACAATTCGTATTTTCCCCTGAGTTCTTGCATAAATTCCCGTTTTTGCCGGAGCGTGGCGCTTTGCAGAAATTCTTCGAGCGTCGAGACGCGCTTATATGCGCAAGCCATTTGCAGCAGCGCGATATCCGATATTTTACCCGGAATGATTTTGACGCGTTCGGCGAGCGTGCCGGGCGGACAATTGCCTTCCTCGTCCTCAAATACCGTACAGATATAATCCGACCGATCGCGGATGGCTTTCATGGCGACGACGACGTCAGCCGTCCCATCCAGCAGTTCAAAGGAGGAACGCCCGAATTGTACCGGGCAATTTTTTGTTTTCCGGTAAGCGGCATACGCTGCGTGTACCGTTCTGATCAGGCAGCGGAGCGGTTCTTCGAATCCGTTCCGGAATAAAATCCGCGCGGTGTCGTTGTTTAAACCCGCGATCAGGGGATAGGCTTCGCCGGGCCGGCTGCGTTTCAGCATTTTTATCAGGATTGCCATATACCGGTCTCTGTCGACATTGTCCAGGAACAGGTACGTATCTTTTGCGGATCTGACGGTGATATATATGCCGTATTCGGCAATCTCGTTGTCCATGGCTTCCTCCTCAGGCAAAATAGTTTTCTCAGGGGGAACCATAATAGTACTTTTTGTCCAAAAAGTAAAATTCCGGGAAATATTTCCCGGATATTATTACATATTTATTAAATATTTTGCTATTTTGCGAGCTAGAATGCGGTGTCCCTCGTCATTCGGATGAAGCCCGTCGGGACAGAATTTTTCTTTGATCACAGGCAGGCGCGGCTGGATTCCGCTTTCAGCGTAGAGGTCGCAGACCGGAATCGCGTAATACGCTGCCAGGTCTTTAATGATTTCTACGTATTGAGAAAGGCATTCGTCCGGCCTTTCTTCGTCCTCCCTATGAAGCGGCGTCAGGAATACGATTGGCTTTCCGGGATATTTGTTGATTAATTTTTCCATGAGGACGCGGCACGCCCCGCAAAAGGTATCGTTTGTTTTGTCTTCATATGTTCCGATCGGCGCGTCGCCGTGCCCGTAGTCATTCGTGCCGCCGAACACGACGACGATGTCGGCATTTTCCGCCATTGATTCCACTCTGCCGCAAAAGTCCTCGTCCCAGCGGGGATCTTCGGACGGCGCGTTTTGCTTTGCGAACCGGGTCCCGCCGATTCCGTAATTGTTTGCCTTGCGCAGTCCATATTCCGCTTCGATGATATTCGTAAAACGCTTGTCTTCGCCGCTGGTTCCGCATCCTTCCGTAATACTGTCCCCCAGGAAATTTATGATTTTACTGTACAGTTCCATGCCATATCTCCTTTTTTATTTGATCTAAATGGTGTTCCAATATTGTTTTTAGGAAAGTATAAACATTCGTATGCGCCAAGTCAAGCACCCATCCGACTGAAGTTCCGGACCTCCGTCGTTTTTACTCCCGGAAGGGCGTTCTAGTAAAAACATGGAATATTCGCGCGGGAGATATAATATTTATATATCACACGAATATTCTGACGAGGTGTAAAATAATGAAAAAAAGAATCAAAAAGGTGGCTGTGATTTGCATTTTACTGATACTGGCAATGTATGCAACCGTTGGTTGCACAAGAAAAAAAGAGAACGATACGAATGTCGGCGAGCTGGGAAATGACGAATATAATCCGGTAAGCAGCATGACACTATCGGATACGGAAGCGGCCGCGCTGAACAGCAGCGTGAAGGTCAAGGTTTATTATAAGACGGCAAAGGGCGATAAAATTTCGTGCGAAACGAAATTATTGCAATTTACGGATAAAGACCGGAAGGCGGATGTGCTTGCCGGTAAAATCATCGAAATGCTGATCGCAGGTCCATCAAATTCGAGTTTAGTAAAAACGATACCGGACGGCATCACATTGAATAGCGTAAAAATCAAAGGCAACGTCGTCTATATCGATTTCAACGAAGCGTTTGCAAGCGCGCTTGCAAACGGCGAAGACGTAAACTTCATCGCCTACTCCATTGCGAATACGATGACGGAATTTAAAAATATCAACGAAGTCGCGATTACGTCCGGCGGAAATAAAATCGAAACGCAGTCGGGATGCAATTTCTCGAAACTCAACAGAAACATGGAAATCGTTACGGATCTCGAAAGCGCAATGCCGGAGACGGACTACTCGGAAAATGTTTTTCTTGAAATAGAACTTGAATAGAGGTAGAATTCAACAAGTAATATCATTCTACGGAGGCTTTCCTATGAAGAAAAAAGTAGCCGTCCTATTCGGCGGCCGCTCTACAGAGCATGAGGTTTCGAGAATTTCCGCATATTCCATTATCAAAAATATAGATCGAGAATTGTTCGACGTCGTAATGGTCGGCGTCACAAAACAGGGAGAATGGCTTCCGTACGAGGGAGATATAGAAGCGCTTCCCGATGGATCCTGGGAACAGGCGGCCGGCGCCGCCGGGCGCTGCTCTCTTACAAAAGGGATCGAGGCCATAGAAACGTGCGATGTGATTCTACCCGTATTGCACGGGCAAAACGGAGAAGACGGAACGGTACAGGGACTGTTTGAGCTGCTGGATCTTCCCTATGTCGGCTGCGGCGTATTTGCATCTGCGGCGGATAAAGTATATACGAAAATTATCCTGGAAAAAGCGGGAATCCCGCAGTGCCGGCATGTCGTGGCGCACCGCCATATTTTGGCGCAGGATCCGCACGCATATGATGCGCAGGTCGCGCTGCAATTAGGATTTCCTTGTTTCGTCAAGCCTTCCAACAGCGGATCTTCCGTAGGCGTACATAAAGTAAAAACCCTGGACGCTCTGGCGGACGCCCTGGCGGACGCGCAGAAATACGACCGCAAGATCGTAATCGAAGAATTTGTGGCCGGACGCGAAATCGAATGTTCCGTGCTCGGCAATATCGGCGCCGCTGCCGCAATGCCCGGCGAGATCAAGCCATCGAAAGAATTTTACGATTATGAAGACAAATACATCAAAGGATGCAGCGTTACCTGCATTCCGGCAGAGATTCCGGAGGAAGCGTCCGAGCGCGTCAAGGCACTGGCCTTGAAAGCATTTGCGGCAATCGATGGTTCCGGATTGGCAAGAGTCGATTTCTTTTATAAAGAAGATGGGACCGTGATCCTCAACGAACTCAACACCTTGCCGGGATTTACCGATATCAGCATGTACAGCAAGCTCTGGATCGCGGAAGGGATGACGTACACCGGATTGCTCACAAAACTCATCGACCTGGCGTTCGAACGCAAAATTGAAAACCAGAGGTGTACCGAATGATTTTACGGGAAAACGACCGCCCCATCGGGATCTTCGATTCCGGGCTGGGCGGCCTTACCGTGCTCAAAGAAATACAGAAACTGCTCCCCGACGAAGACCTGATTTATTTCGGAGACAACGGCCGTACCCCGTACGGGACGAAATCAAAGGAAACCGTCATCCGGTACACCTTCCAGGACGTCGCGTTTCTGCTGTCCCACCATGTGAAAATGATCGTGATCGCCTGCAATACCGCAAGTTCCTGCAGCCTGCCCCACGTTATCGCAAAATGCGATATTCCGGTGGTGGAAGTCGTGGGTCCGGGGTCCCGCGCCGCAAGCGCGGGCAGGAAAGTGGCGGTCATCGGCACGCCGGCAACGATTGAAAGCGGCGTTTACAGGACCGCGCTTGCGAATATCTCTCCGGAAATCCGGTACTTCGGCAAAGCGTGTCCGCTTTTCGTACCGTTGGTGGAAGAAGGCTGGTGGGACAATGAAATCGCGCGGGCCGTCGCGGCGGAATATCTGCGGCCGGTCGCCGCATCCGGCGCGGACACAATGATTCTGGGCTGCACGCATTATCCCCTGCTGATCCCGGCGATCCGTTCCGTGCTCGGAGACTCCATCCATTTGGTAAATTCCGCGCGCGCGGTAGCGGACGAAGTCGCCCTGCGGCTGCGCAGCCTGAATCTGCTCCGCAGCGGACATCAGGGGAAAATATCCTTTTACACGAGCGACAGCGCGGAAAAGTTTGCCGCGCTCGGCAGCGTATTTCTGGGACAGACACTCAAGGACGTGAACAAAATTGACATTGAAGCATTCTGACCTGTTTCCGGCGGAAACCGAAATCATGTGCAAATATTTTACCGGCGTGAAAGATCCGCGCTACGGAGATCTGCAGACGGTCCGCCCCGCGCCTCTATGGGACGGGCTTGCCGGAAAATACGAAACCCGATCCGAGAACGGGTTTATCAACATATTCTTTGCGGATGGTTTCCTGACCGGATCGATTGCAGCGCTGGCAAAGGGCCGGCTGCCGGTAATCGCGGAACCTGGCGACACGGGTCCCGCTTACCGCGTTTACGTGTTTTCAAACTACGTTCATGAGATCTGGGGCGCGGCGCAATGCACCGACGCCCAGCGCCCGCCCGACTTCGAGGGTTCCGGCCTTCGGCGTCTTTTTGCGATGGCCTTTTTTCTTGCGGAACTCGCAAAAGAAAACCCGCCGGACGGCGGGTTCCTGAAACTGTTCGATTGCTTTTCACAGGATTTAGATGCGTTCCTTGCAGGCGGCACGCTGCGCGGCGCTTTGCCGGCCGCAAAATGCCTTACGGCCGCGGCGCTCAGACTCCGGGCTTTCCCAGCAGCCTGAACATATTCTTTTTATACGCTTCGACGCCCGGCTGGTTGAACGGATTGACGCCGAGCAGATAGCCGCTGATGCCGCACGCTTTTTCAAAGAAATACGCCATTGCGCCGAAATAATATTCATTCAGCTCCGGAACGTGCAATACGAGGTTCGGGACGCCGCCGTCGTTATGCGCCATAATCGTTCCCAGCATCGCCTGTTTATTGATATAATCGATATCCATCCCCGCCAGATAATTCAGCCCATCCAGATTGTCCGGATCTTCTTTGACCCGGAGGCTGCAGCGCGCCTTGCCGACGTCGATTACCGTTTCGAACAAACAGCGCATTCCGTCTTGGATGTACTGTCCCATCGAATGCAGATCCGTACTGAAATCCACGCCCGCAGGAAAAATTCCTTTTTGGTCTTTCCCTTCGCTTTCGCCGTAAAGCTGCTTCCACCATTCGGTAAAATAATGGAGCTGCGGCTCGTAATTGACCATGATTTCGATCGTTTTACCCTTTCTGAGAAGCGCATTCCGCGCCGCTGCGTATCGGTAACAGTCGTTTTTGTCCAGACTGTTCTCCGCATACCGGTAAAACGCGTCGCGCGCGCCTTCCAGAATGCGGCCGATATTTACGCCTGCCGCGGCGATCGGCAAGAGGCCGACCGGGGTGAGCACCGAATATCTGCCTCCCACGTCGTCCGGGATAACAAAGGTCTCGTAGCCTTCCCGTTCCGCCATTTGTCGAAGCGCGCCCCTGGATTTATCCGTCGTGGCGTAAATCCGCTTCGCCGCTTCCTGTTTCCCGTACTTATTTTCCATAAATTCTTTGAGAATCCGGAAAGCGATCGCCGGTTCCGTCGTCGTTCCCGATTTGGAAATGACATTGACCGATATATTATAATCTCTGCTTTCCACAAGTTTCATAAGATCCGCGATATAGTTTACGCTGATGCTGTTTCCCGCGAACAGTACGGCAGTTTCCTCCCGGTCACGGAGTCCTTTCAAATTCCGGAAAGCCGGCGTCAGCATGTCGATCGCCGCGCGCGCGCCCAAATAGGAGCCTCCGATTCCTACCACGATCAAAAGATCGGAATCGCTGCGGATTTTTTGCGCGCACTTTTGCACGCGTTCGAATTCTTCTTGATCATAATGTACGGGCAAATCCACCCAGCCCGTAAAATCGCTGCCTGCGCCGCTTTTATTATGGAGCATTTCATGTGCCGCGGCCACTTGCTCCTTCAGGCATCCGAACTCCTCTTCCCGCAGAACCCCCATTGCTTTTTCGATATCCAGACTCAAAAATTCATTCGCCATATGGTTTACAGTTCCTTCCATTTATAAAAAATCAAAATCACGAACGCTATTTTAGCACCGGAGCGTGGATTTTACAAGCTGCGGGAACCGTTTTTACCGCGATCCCCGGGAATCCGCAGAAACAAAAAAGAATCAAAAGGCTCAATTGATTTTTTGCAGTTTTCTGCTATACTTTACACGGGCGGTGAGATAATTTGAAATTGTTCAATTCAAATAGATATACGAAAGAAGGCAAAGGCGTCGAGAAGGACAAGCCTGAGAAGAAGCCTTTTTTTAAATTCTGGGAAATCGTGTGGATGAAACGGTTTAAGATGATTGCCCTGAATTTTATGTATTTTATCCCGAATTTGATTCCGGCTGCGCTGGCCGGTCTCAGTTATTACACGGCGACCTCGTTGTTTTACACATTGAGCAATCAGAAATCCATCTCGGAATCCGCCGAAGCGGCCGAGAATGCCGCTACGATTCTGGGCACGGAATTCGGCGCGGAATTGTTTACAAAAATGCTGTTGTTTATCGTGATCTTTTTCACGGTGCTCCCGGTGTTCGCGGCGGGGCCGTTCCAGGCAGGGATGACGTATATTTTAAGATGCTTTACAAAAAGGGAGCCGTGTTTCTTATGGACCGATTATACGAGTAAGACGCGCAGTAATTTAAAGCTTTCCATACAGGCTTCGGTGATCAACGCCGTCGTCGGATTTTTTATAATCCTCGATTTTGCGGTTTATTTTGCGCTTTCCAGTACGACCTCGGTTGCAAAAGGCGTTTTCCCGGAGTGGATGCTCATGGTCTCGCTGGTGATTCTGATCTTCCTCACGGCGTTGTTTCTGGTAATGTCTATGTACATTTACCCCATGATCGTAACATTCCGCCTTACGCTGAAACAGCTTTACAAAAATGCGATGTTATTCGCTTTTATAAAATGGCTGCCGAATCTGGGGATCGTTTTGCTGGATGCCGCGCTCGTCATTTTACCATTGTTTTTTATCAACGGCGCGTGGTCTTTATACGTTTCCATACTGCTATATGCGGCGGTCGGCATCTCATTTATCGGATTTATTAATATATCTTATACCTACCCTGTTATAAAAAAGTGTTTAATTGATAATTATAAGGCTGACAAGTCCCAAACGGAGCCGGAGCAACAGGAGGATGAAATATGAGCAGAAATATTTACGGAAAGAAACGCGGGATCCCGCTGAGCAATAAAATATTGATGATCGCAAGCCTGGTGTGCGCAACCGCCGCGATCGTCGTTTTTATTTTCTTTAATCGTCATCAAAAAAAGAAAAACAACGACACCGTCTTGAATCCGCCGTCGTCGTCCGCAACGGCGCCTGCGGAGGCTACGCCTACGCCCGCGGGAGATCCGATCGTCCCAACCGGGACGACGATCGCACAGCGCTTCTATCCGCCGGCCGGATATGAGCGCATACAGGCGGAAGGCGGAAGCTTTGCGGATTATCTGCGAAACTTTGCGCTCCGCGATTACGGCACGAAACCGCTCGTCTACGACAGCGAGACAAAAACGCTCATCAACGACGAGAATGCGCCGGCGGTCAGCGTCCTTGCCCAGGATCTGATTAACAAGGGAAATTTGCAGCAGTCCTCGGATTCGATGATCCGCCTTTACGCGGAATACCTTTACAGCAAAGGACGCTATACGGATATCGCCTTCAATCTGCTGACGACGCCTGCTTTCAAATGCGATTTCGATACGTGGTCGAAAGGCGGCCGGCTCGACCTGTCCAAAATCAATGAGGGCAATCAGATTTCCTGGTGCCTCGACCACAGCGGAAACTGCGGGCACAAGGATGTGGAACTGGGAACTTCGGCGGGAACGTTCCGCTATTATTTGCAGAATGTCATGATGTATTCGGATACGAGTTCCCTCGTTACCAACATGAGTAAAATCCCTGCGGTCCAGGATGCCGCGATCGGCGATATGATCGTCTACGCGGATCCGCAGCAGGCGCCCGCGATCATCGTTGACCTGGCGGTCAACGCCGCGGACGGCAGCAAAATGTATCTCATGGCGCGCGGCGGCTCCCCGGCCTGTGAGATCTACATCGTACGCAACGAAAGCAATGCCGACATCAATCCGTGGCACAAGCTGTCCGAATTCCCCGTCGGCGCTTCGTTATATCGGTTCAAATAATACTATAAAATAGTATTTGACTTTGAGTTATCCAAAAGCGTGAAACCTTAAAAAGGCACATAAATACTGACTTCCATGGATTTGCTTGTTCCAATATTAGTAAGTTGGAAATGTGGTTTGACGCTTTTTTTGACGCCCGTATTCAACGAGGATATATAAAGAGAAATAAAAAGATACGGCTACTTATTTTTGCGGAGTGCGATTATCTGTATCAGTTTATAGAATGAGACTTATCCGTTTCCGTAGAATAAAATGTGGTGCCAAATTTCTATTAAGATATTAGTTAAAATGCAAGTTACTTATACGAGGAGATATTAATATGCAAGGATATAATGTGATTGCTGTTTATAACGAAACAGCTGACCGAATATTAATGTGCACAAGAAGGAAAAATCCATATAAAGGATTATCTAATTTGGTTGGAGGGAAGATAGAAGATGATGAAGACGGAATTAGTGCTGCTTATAGAGAGTTGCATGAAGAAACTTCAATTTCTCAAAATGATATAATTCTTACTCATTTAATGGATTTTACTTACTATTTAGATGATTGTTATGTTGAAGTTTATGTTGGTAAATTAAATAAATTTATAACAGTGATAGGCGATGAGAACGATTTGTATTGGTCCGCAACAGATTGTAATTTTTTTGATGTCAGTAAATTTGCAGGTGAGGGTAATATAGGGCATATTATTGAACATGTCAATTTATTAAAAAACAAATTACTAATATAACAGATACGCTTAATGAGCATAATCTTTCGCTCTCTGCAATTATGGATTTTTCTTATTACGCAGTAGAAGCAGAAATAGCCGTGTCGCAGGCGGCTTTTGGAACGCCTTTTAATGTCGGCAGTGCATTCATCACAATTTCACTTGACGCTTTTTTGACGCCCGTGCTTAAAAAAAGGGCTTATAAAGAGATATGGCAGGGTTTAAGCAGAAACGGCGAAAAGCCTTGATTTACAAGGAATTCGCCTTTTTGTTATAAAGACTTATATGAAGTTATAAGACGATTTTCGTCTATAAAATCAATAAAAATAGTATTTATTTTGAGATACGAAAAGCACTACATCGTGAAAACCATTGAACATACTGACTTTTTCGCTTGTTATGGCGCTTGATATCACACCGATTCTTGATGTTTTGGTGCCCAAATTTCCTGTTACGATATAAAGCGATACAGGCCGAGGTAAGAAGATATCGCTTATTACAATCACTACCGCATTAAAATGAAGTTAAACGGCCTGAGTCCTGTCCAATACAGGATTCAGAATCAGGCCGCTTAATCTGTCCAACTTTTGGGGTTCAGTTCAAAAGCTCGTTCGTTTCGACCGTTGACAAGGAGGAACGGCTATGCTATTTATCGAAGTGTAGAAAAATTTACAGTTCGATGGTAAAATGTATATAACATAGAAATCGACAAAGCTGGGGTTTGAGGGGCAAAAAAATGGATATTACATTTAAAACAGAGTGTGGCAGATTTAATTACAGAGTATGTGCAATTATGATAAACAACAACAGGATTTTAGCAATGCATGACGAAAACTCGCCTTACTACTATCTGCCTGGTGGTAGAGTTGCTTTGAATGAAACCGCAGAAAATGCTGTTACAAGAGAAGTAAAGGAAGAATTGGATATAGAAGCAAAGATTATCCGTCCTTTATGGGTTCATCAAGGCTTTTTCGAAGAAGACGTAACAGGCGAGAAATTTCATGAACTGTGTATTTACTTTCTTGTTGATGTTTCTCGTACTGGTATTTTTGATAGAGGCGATAAGTTCAAAGGCAGCGAATCACATCATGTCCATGATTTTGAATGGTTGCCATTTGAACGATTGAAAGAGGAATACATATATCCGTTATTTATTAAAGAAAAAATATTTGATTTACCGAAAACACTTATATTGCAGACAGAATTTGAATAACACAAATAAGAATTTATAAGGGTTTGGGATTATCCCAACAAACAAAATGCGGAGTGTTTTATGGAAAGGACATTTCAACAATGAATAGCGTTCTGTTTTGCTTGGAATGATTGCGCAGTAAAAGGCTGATTTTTAACGCTTATTTTACCCCTACCCTGTAACATAAGAGAGAAAAAATCAAGATTACAGGTCTTTGTATAAATGTCATATGGTGTTGCAGATACAATTTCTGTGGTGCAAAAATGGTGTTCAACCTTGCAAAAACACCTTGTACAGAGATACATAGAGACATGCGACTCTATGCGGAAAGCCCTTAATTTTAGCCGTTTTTACAGGATTTTATAAATATTTATGGGAAACTATAGAGAGATTCCGTCTATATAATCAATAAAAAAACGCCGCAGAGGGGGCGGCTTCATAAAACAGCATAGGATTATTTTCGGGAAACGGCGTAGCTTTCGGGCTATGCCGTTTCTCCGTTTTGCAGGTCATTGAGCATCGAGGCGGGAAGTATGCCCACAAGGTCATAGGATATATCCACCTTTTGCACCCTGCGCCCGCTTGATTTGTCGGGAGCGTGAACATATACCGCCTTTACCATATCGTTCAGTACGGCGGGCGTCAGCTCGTCCAAATCAAGATATTTCCGCACCTTG